>JACQMV010000035.1 GCA_016203395.1 Candidatus Woesearchaeota archaeon
ATTGTCCTGTCCACAAAGGTCCTATAATTTTGTTTCCGAAACGCACCAGCTCATGACTACGCAATACCTCATCAACGTCATTCTTCCCTTTTTCCAACCTGAAATAAACTCTAAAATAATGCTGTGTTGAATGAGAAAAAACAGGAATTAACGCTCTATCATACTGTGAGCCAATAAGTTGAACCTTTCTTATAAGAATTCTTATCCCTGTTTCATGCATCGCCGGATTTTTCAACGTATGCGCCCAGTATTTTCTCAAACACGCTTTAGGATAAGTGCCACATAACGGAGCAGTATCTGTCGCAGTAATTGCAAGAATGCCCTTATTTCTCACTGCTCTGACAGCAGAATCCAGAAAAGGATTAGGACTGCCAAAAGGATCAATATCAACATAATCAAAACCCTGACAAAGAAAATCATGCGCGTTTTTGTTAGAAATAACTGCACTTACTCTGTTACGCTTTGCGTTTTTTTTCATCAGCAAAAAAGCATCATGGCTGAAATCATTCATAAAAACATCACAATCAGCAACCTCTTTTGCAATTCTTATCGCTCTAATGCCTGTGCCTGCCAAGGCATCTCCAACCTTAAGATGCCTGCCAATGCATTGCAAAAGACAAATACAGACATCCCTATTGAATTTCATAACAGGATTAAAAAACACCGGCATATCCTTACACACCTTTTCTGCCACAGGAACGAATATTTCTGCACTACCCTCAACGTGTTTTATCTGTTTCATACCTGCTTAATTCACTGCTTATTAAAAAACTCTCTTATTTCATCAGCATAATCAGAGCTAATTAACAAATCCCATTCTTTTGGAAGACAGGCACGATAGGAGGGCCAAGCAAACCGCTCATCAAGCAAAACAACAACTGCCTTGTCTTTTTCAGAACGAATACAACGCCCTGCATTCTGCAATACTCTAATAATAGCAGGCAGAGTATAACCATAATCCCAGCCATGAGCAAACTTTTGCTGATAAAGCGCAATAAGCTCGTTTGTTTCAAGATCTGGCTTTGACAAAGGAAGCCCAACAACAATAACCCCTTTCAAAACACCGGGCATATCAATACCTTCTCCAAAACTCCCTGAGGATAGCCCCAGCAAAACCCCATTTTTGGAAGAGGACAAGCAATCAAGCATTTCCTTTTTCTCATCAGGAGTCATTCCCTGCTTTTCAATAAAAAGTCCGTCCAAACTTAAATGCTGAAGCACATTATTCCTAATATCATAACTTGGAAAAAATATTGCACAAGGACCGGGGATTAAAGAAACCAAATCACTACAATACTCTGCAATCAGCTTATACTGTGCCAAAGACCTTTGAGAATACTTTGTCGTAGTTTTAGGAACAATAATAACCTTCTGATTCCCTCTTGGAAAAGGAGAAGAAAATTCTGCTGTTAGTGTGTTCTTCGGAAGCCCTAGAACATCACAAAACATGGCAGTAGGCAACAAGGTCCCACTCATAACAATAGAAGAATAACACGAATCAAAAACCTGCTTAGCAATGCTACCCGGATCAAGACAAACCAAACGCAAATAACTACCAAAAGAATCAATACCTGCTATCCTTGTAAAGCCAGCATCACGCAAACTCCACTCCTCAAGAAAATCAACAACTCCTGAAACCCAACTATGCGATTGTTCATCTTTAACAAGCGCAGCGCAAGGTGCTAATTTAGAAATCGCTTCATTCACATCAAAACCGAGAGATTTCCCAATAAGACACTCTTCTTTTTTTGCAACACTATTAAGCGCATCCTGAATACGCACCAACACACTAATAACATTATCCAAGTCATGCTTTTTTGCCTCTTTAACTGCATTTCTTAGCATTCTGGTACTCAGTCTTGAACTATAAACATCACGCAGACGAGAACCAAGATTATGCGCTTCATCAACAATAATAACTGAATTTTCAAGCTTTTTCTTGCACCTGGCAAGAAATGCTGCGCGAATACTATCATGAAAAAGATAAAGATAATCTGTAACAATAAGCGTTGCATTAACTGAAGCAGCAATACTAACCTCATAAGGACACAACTGCGCATTTTTTGCATCAGCAATAACCTCAGAAGCATGCTTTGAGTCAGCATCCTGCTTCAGCAATTCCAGCTTAATACTGCCTTTTAGAAAATTCTCATAATAATGACACTCCTTATTTTCACGCAAATGCTTACAATAGTCAATAAAAGAAACCTCAGGAGCACCATCCTGAGCACACATGTGCCTTTTTCCAATAACACTCGTGCACACAAAGGAAACCTTGTTAAAATTCTTTATCTCTCTTGCAGTGTCAAGGACAATCCTGTGCTGAGTGTGCCTGTCAGTCAAGAAAAATATTGTCAAATTCTTTTCCAAAGCAATCTTCAAAGCAGGAGAAAGAACAGCAGCAGTTTTTCCAAGACCAGTAGGCGCGTGAGCCAAAAAATGCTTTTTTTCAGCCAAACACTTTTCAACTGCCTCAAGCAATTCTTTTTGCGAAGACCTTATGTGCTCGTAAGGAAACATGCTGAAGACACAAGAAAGCAATGATTAAAAGCTTTACCTGCAAAGCTTTAAATACTCGCAAGCCAAAAAGTAAGTATGCATAAAAAAACACACATGCATAATCATTATATTGCTGCATTCGTGTTTGTTTTCTTCGTTGGAATGGGAGTAATGCTTCTTGGAGCACAACAAACCGGCTTTGCAGTCAAAGATATAACTGAAATAGTCAAACCAATGCCAATCGGAACATGTCCTGAAAAAGAAGAATACGTGTGCGGAGAAGACGGAATGACATACAGAAACCCCTGTCAAGCATACGTGTCAGGAATGTACGAGTTTAGTGAAGGTGCGTGCTAAACACCTACGCTTTGACAAAACCATTTTTTACAAACAATATTCTTGTTCTATACTAAAAAAACAGGAAGTAAGTTCTTTCGTACAAGAACTGCTTTACTATCCTCACTCAAAAGATTACCACATCTATCAAAAGCAACATTATGAATAACTACCTCAAAGCCCTGCTGTTCATACTTTCTTCTGTATTCATCAGAACTATCTGCGCGAATATTAGTCGCCCAAGAATATCCTGCTTCAATCAGGTCCATATAAACCGGTTCCTGATTCATGCGTGTAGTAAGAGCTTCTTCTACACCTTTTAGGTTTTGAAGAGTACGTATTTGTTCTTGAGAATGGGGATTAAGGAAATACGTGCTAGACATATCACAACATTCCTCTTATTGAGTCAATATGAGAAGCAACTTCACTGCCTTTTTTAGTCAAATTAAGCAGCTTCAATCTGCCTTGCTTATCAAAAACAACAAGACCTTCTTTCTGCATCTGCTGAAGAATCTTGACAACATGAGAATAAGTGCAGTCAACCTGCTTAGCAAGATTGGAAGCATAAATTTCCCCTTTAGCGTTCTTCAGCTCAACCAGCATCATTGCCGGCTTTTCCCTGAAAAGCACATTGAAAATCTCCTTATTCTTCATTCTCAAAACCCCCATATGTATATTCAAAAAGTTATAATGTAGCTCAATATTTAAACCTATCTATTCTCAGCACTAATAGTAATCAACCTGTTTCGTAGGTCTTTTCCCACGGCTCTTGCTAAAAATATTTTGATTATGTTAGCCAGTATTTGCCTTATAACCAAGCCATTACAATGAAATTGTTGTCAAAGCACGTGAGCCGCAGGGCAATACCGATACACACAATTAGCATATTTTTAGCAGGGACAAATACCCCATTTTTTAGTCACGCAGAGTTCTGATAACATTTATAAACATGACCTTACTGATGAGTAATTGTGAAGCGTATTGCCTTGTTAGGTTTGTTTGTTTTTCTTTTAATTATTGTTGGGTGTGCAAGACAACCGCCTGAGCAAGTTCCTTTTAATAATTCAACAATTGCTCCTACAACAGTTATTAATGTTTCCGAGGTTGTGCAAAAAAATCCGTGCGAAGGCATATCCTGTAATAAGAACGAAATTTGCAAAGAAGGCAAATGTTTTTGCGCTCCTGATTTCAGACAATGCGGCAATGAATGCATACCTGTTGCTCAATGTTGTGACAACAGCAATTGTAAACCGCAAGAATCCTGCGTTAACGGCAATTGCGAAAAAACAGACTTTTGCCCGTTCATGATGGAATACAATCCTGAGAAAAAAACCTGCAGTTGTGTTCAAGCCACAAGGTTTTGCTTTGACCAGCAAAGATGCATCTCCACTGAAAACTGTTGTGATGTTGCAGATTGTAACCCTTTGGGTGGCGATGAACGAGGTTGCATTTCAACAAAATACAGAGCAGATATTTGCGTAAAATTCAATGGAGGCAGCCACTGCAAAAAAGCAGTTATGGGCGAACGCACTTCTTTCTCCTTCGGCACTGATTATTATGACATCTTTGTTGATAATTTATACGAGAATGGCGTTGCCAATATCCGAGCAGAAAAAGCGGGCTTTCTGAGCAATTTTAGTTACGTTAAAAAAAGCGGAGTAGTTAGTATTGGAAACCTGAGCATAGAAAACAGGAATGCAGATATGATTGGAGGCAACTGCAAATCCTCATAAGGTTTTTAAAGGGTGCGTCTTAATTAGTATTATGGCAAGAATTTATTCAAGAAGAAAAGGGAAACACGGCAGTAAAAGGCCAGTTTCTCAGTCAAAAAACACGTGGCAGCGCTATACCTCTAAAGAGATAGAAATGATTATTGCAAAACTCGCTAAAGAAGACAAAAAATCAGCAGAAATAGGAACTATTCTTCGTGACACTTATGGCGTCCCTGATGCTCAGCAATTACTGAATAAGAGAATAGGTGTTGTTTTGAAAGAAAAGGGCATTGTTTCTGCACTACCTGAGGATATGAATGCACTGATTAAGAAATCTGTTCTGATTGAAAAACACCTGCTAACTGGAAAACAGGATGAATCTGCCAGACGCGGACTGATAATCACAAAAAGCAAACTTCTCCGTCTGGCTAAATACTACAAAAGAATAGGAAGACTTCCTGAAACATGGAAGCTCGGATAAACTCGTATTTTTGCAGCTACCAAAACCTGCTCTCAACTGCTATTATTTCTACAAATCATAAAAACGGCATGTTTTTTACGTTTTTGAGGCAGAATAATGCCAAAAGCTTAAATAATCCGCGCGACTAATCAGGTAATTATGAAATACGTGCAACAAACACCTGCGCCAAAAAAGGTTGAGCTAGACAAGACTGACAGAAAAATACTGATACACCTTGCAAGCAATGTGCGTCTTCCTGCTGCTTCAATAGGGAGGAGAATAGGACTGTCAAAAGACACAGTGTCCTACAGAATAGCAAACCTGAAGAAAAAAGGCGTTCTACAGGGCTCACGTACAATAGTTGATATCGCTAAATTCGGATATTTCTCAACGCACCTGCTTCTGCAACTCAACCAGCCACTGCCTGATGCAGAAAAGAAGCTCATCAAAACATTCCAGAACTATGATTTTGTAAGAGCAATTATAAAATTCAATGGAAAATACGACTTTGAGCTCGCAGTAGTCCACAAGACACTCCTAGAACTTGATTCAATAATACAGATAATAATGAGAACATCATCACCATACTTGCAGTCAATGGAAACATTATTTATTACCAAACCAATCACAGGAAGAATATTCCCGAAAAACTTCCTGCCAGAAAAAGACATTGTTCTGCAAAAACAAAAACAAACAGAGCTTGAAGCAGACAACATAGACATGAAGATACTTAAAACAATAGCAAACCATGGAGACATTCCACTGCACGAGCTCGGCATGAAAGTCGGCCTGAGTGCTGACGGCGCGAAATACCGCTTAAAGAAGCTACAGCAGGCGGGAATAATAAAAGGATTCGTTCCTGTAATAAATTACGACGTAATCGGCTACAATGTCTACGCAATACTTCTATCAATAAAAGAGTTTGACAGCAAAAGAGAAGCAACGCTTCAGGAATTCCTGAACAGCAACAATGACATCCTCTGGGGAGTAAAAGCAATAGGAAAATACAACGTTCTGCTTTACATCTGCACAACAAATCCTGATGACCTTGTCAAAACAACAACTGCGCTAAGAAGCCATTTTGCAGGGCTCATAAGCGAATACGAAACACTAATCAATTATGAAGAATACAAATACACCTACTACTTAGATGCTATTGAAAATTAATTTCCTCTGATTCTTAGATAATCAAGCTTGCTTCCCTGCCTTGCCACAACAACACCCACAGAGTCAAACTGAGTGTATGTTTTTTCAGACGGCGGCAAAAACTCCGCAACCTCTGCAGAATCTATAAACAGCTTGTAGCTGCCATCACCATACCTTGCCAATCCATACGTGTGCCAGTTCTCTAAAACACCAGAGCCAACATGATACCTGTATTGCCTAACATCTTTTCCTTCATCATCATAGACATACCAGTCAATATTATAATTTGAGCTCTCGCCATACAGCCGGAATTCATAATGCGCTTTGTTGCCAGCATACAACAGTATAGAAACTGCATTAGGCCAATCACTCGCACTTACTACACTTGTTTCAATAACCAACCGTTCAGTAGAATTAATCTCCACCTTTTTGAAAACTGTTGCCCATGGCTCAAGCTCAGGGCTATAACCCTTTCCAATGCCTGAAATAACGCCATTGTCAAGAGCAGGCAACCGATAAGACTGTCCATCAGGACCTTGTATTGACCAGCCATCTAAAGTATCAAACCCATCATAAAATACGTTCTTTCTCTTCTGCCCAAAATCAAACGTGCCACTCCTACGTTCTGTCTTGCCATCCCATGAGCCAGATAATTCAACATTGTGTTCCCCTGACAAATCACAATCCTCAGCACAAACAATGCCGAAATTCTCATTTGCGCAGGCATTAAACATGCTGCCAATACCTGTTCCTGTATGAGATTTTTTAACACCATCAATGAACAATTCCAGCTGTACATCACCTACTGGCACATCATTATTAGTATCAAAACACACAAGATAACCCCTAAAACCAGCAGGACCGCCTTCAAAAAATCCCTTCACTCCCTCAAGAGCAAGATTCAGTTTAGTGCCTTTACCATTAATACTACTGAAATCAATCTCTTTCTCTGACTTTATGTTAGGTGCTACTGCAAGCCCAACAGAAATCTTTTCATTGCCATGCAATTTAGACAATTCACAATCTTTACAATCCAATTCTAAACTTATATCTTCACAAGCTTCGCGCTTGAGACCCCAAACGCGCTCAATGAACGTCCCATTAGCATAAACGTTAAACAAGTCACGACCTGCTTTTGCAGGATCTGCACTTAAACAAACATAATACTTGCCAGTAGCTTCATTCTTTTTAAGTGCAGTAATTGATAGAGACACAGGCGCAATCTCTGTAATTTCCTCAATTTTACCAAAATCAACTAATAGACCATCATCAATCCTCTTGTCCTCACTAAGCTCAAGCCAGATATGCCATCTGCCATCATATCCCTTAAGAGGACATGCGTTATTACAATAAACAGAAGCATCATACTGTGGGCAGTATACGTCTTTCATTCCGAGAGGATTTCCTGCCGGCTTTGCAAAGTTGTTATCCACATAAACATTAAACGACTTGTCCTCTGCATTGATTGAAGTGTTAAAACAAAACCGGAATAAGGAATCATCACTACCAACAATCTTTTGCTTCATTACTTTATCCAACCTGAAAAACAATTTAGGAGATTCTGGAAGTGTTGGCACAGGTTCTGGCTGCGTTATGTTCTCTTTAACTGGAGTATCATTCACAACCACTGGCTTTTCAACAGATGGAGGAAGAACAGGGAGTTCAACAACAGGTTGCTGTGAGCTTTCAATACGCAAACACACGACTTCTTCAGATGCTTTATCAATAAGCATGACGACTTTTGCACTACCCTCTGCCACGTGAACAAACCAGTATTCTTTAAAAGGAAGAGAACGACTGCATAATTCATCTACAAAACCGGCTTTTTCTTTAAGTGCCTGCTCATCCCACAATGATGCCTGAACTGAAGCACCCGGATGCTCTTTCAAAAACTCTTTCACAGGAGCAAAACTCCGAATAAATTCCTCAGGGCTTGCAGAACACCCGATTAAAAACAAAAGCGCTAAAGCAGAAACACTTAACTTAAACCAAGAGCAAACCCTCATTTATTCTTACGGAAGAAGCCACAATATATACGTGCTTAACATTAAATAAATATCAATATATATGCGTCCAAAAAACCCTGCTAAAAAACATAATGGGCTGCATTATTTGTCCAGCAGCTCAAGTGCTTTGACTATGAACTTTAACGCAAGCCAGTGTGTTGCTTGCCATGAACAATGCATTTTGTTTGCATACTGTTGCACAACAGTTGTGCCATTGTTGCAACAGATTGCAAGCACAGGATTTACACTGCAACAACCATCCTGGAAAGAATTTCTTCTTTCATGCCCTGTTTTGCGAACTTTACAGGAATATCCTTGCAAAGCACCTCACTCATGTATCCCTGACAAAGCTGTTCAAGACCATCTAACTTAATATCATGGCTTTCCGGATCATGGTGCGTAATATACAAACTGCCAACATTTGCCTCTGCAGCAATATCACACACTCTCAAAATATTAGAATGACCCCAACCCTTCTTCGTCATATACTCCTCAGGATCATACTGGCCATCCATAACAAGAGCATCAACACCATTGATTATACCAATAAGCGTCCTGTCCTTTGGCCCAAAACTTCCAAGACACTCACCATCATGCTCATAATCGCCAGTATAAGCAACCCGGGTTCCATCATTCTGAATAAGATAGCCGAACATGCCTTCAGGATGGCAGCTGTGAAAAAACGGCTGAACTGAGGTAAAACCATTTATTATTGGTTCCTCATTAAGATCGGTGAAAGTAATATTCGCACCCATCTTATCCAATGCAACAGGAAAAAAGTCACGCCCCTGCTGATAAAGAAAGCCGCTTTTAGTGTAATTAACTTCATTACACTTGTTAGTGCATGGTTCCGTCTTATCCCACGTCCTTCCAAGAGCAATTCTCCTATGACCGCCATACACCCGCAACACATTACCGGGCTTATAGCACGGCTTGAAAAAAGGAAAACCATTAATGTGATCCCAGTGAGTGTGCGAAATAAAAACATCTGCATCTGTCTTTCCCCTGATAAGCTCACTGCCAAGGACTCTCGCTCCAGAACCCATATCAAAAATATACAACCCATCAGAAGTTTCTACTGTAAGACAGGAAGTATCCCCTCCATACTGCACAGTGCCTTCCCCCGGTGTTGGTATGCTCCCTCTTGTTCCATAAAATGTTATTTTCATTTTCATCGCCTCCATACAATACCTTAGTTCATGAAGAATAAGATACCTACCATCAGAAATTGCCTCAAACAAGAAAATAAACAAGCAATAATTATGAAACAGCACCCTATCACCCCTGCTAACTCTTATCTTAAATGAGGTCATAACCTATCAGCAGCTATTGTGCTCTGATTATGAACTTTAACGCAATTAACTCTTTTTAATTGACATGAGCAATACCATTTGTTGCAACCTGTTGCAAACACATTACAAGCAAAAGGTAAGGGCTAAGTATGGCAACAAAACAAGAAGCGTTCAAATCACGAGCCAAGCCACAAGGGCTGCTAGGAAATAACCATATCTTCTTTGGTAAGTATTGGCAGGTCTGGGAAAAGAATTACGCGCTCTTTGATAAGTATTAGCAGCCGGGGATTAAGTATATATAATAGAACCACGAAATTCAAGCCATGTTTGACATTATTTCAATAGGCAGCGCAACAACGGATTGCTTTGTAAAAGCGAAACCAGAAGGATTCATCAAAAGACAAAACCATATTGATGTATGTTATGCAGTAGGGCAAAAGGTGCTTATTGAAAGCATGGAACACCAAACAGGCGGAGGAGGCACAAACACAGCAGTGGCTTTTGCACGACTAGGGCTTAAAACTGGTTATGCAGGAATAGTAGGAAATGATGCTCATAGTAAGGAAATACTTGAAGAACTAAAACACGAAGGAATAACCTTTCTTGGCAAACAAAAAAACGGACAGACTGGCTACAGCATAATACTAACAGGGCTGAAGAACGACAGAACAATACTAGCATACAAAGGAATAAATGACAGCATGAAACCAGCAGACTTACAAATAAAAGACGCAAAATGGTATTACATATCATCATTCATAGGAGACAGCTTTGTTTCAGCACAAAAAATCCTACGCAAAATAAAAAAACCATGGACATTCAACCCATCAATGTATCTTGCAAAAAAAGGAATAAACAACCTAAAAGAATTCGTGCAAGGATGCGGGCTATTAATAATGAACAAGGAAGAAGCAATGGCAGCATTAGGAAAAACTGAAAGCATGAAACAAATGGCACAAGAACTCGGAAAAAAAACGTGCAGAACAATAATCACCGACGGAAAAAACGGAGCTTTGGGCTATGACGGAAAATTCTACAAAGTATTTCCAAGAAGAATAAACGTGATTGAAACAACAGGAGCAGGAGACGCATTCGCAGCAGGATGCACAGCAGCAATCCTAATGGGGATGAAATTTTCCCAAGCACTGAAACTAGGACAAGCAGAAGCAGAAAGCGTGCTGTGCGCAATAGGAGCAAAAAATAATCTTTTAAGAAAAAACAGAGCAATAGAAGAAATGAAAAACATAACTGTGAGGGAATTATAATGTACAAAAAACTAAGCGAAGTGCTTCTGCCAGCTGCCGAAAACAATTATGCAGTGGGACATTTCAACATAAACAACATGGAAATACTTCAGGCAATAATGCAGGCAGCACAAGCACAAAAAAGTCCGGTAATATTAGGAACAAGCGAAGGCGCAATAAAATACGCAGGCATACACTTCCTAAAGAAAATAGTTGATGCTGCAGTAGAAAACTATCCTGATATCCCTGTTGTCCTCCATCTTGACCACGGAAGAACAATGTCATTAATTCAGGCATGCATAAAAAACGGCTGGACAAGCATAATGTATGATGGTTCTAACCTTTCTTACGAGCAAAATGCCAAAAACACAAGAGAAATTGCACAACTCGCTCATGAAAAAGGAGTGAGCGTTGAGGGCGAATTAGGAACAATAGGCGGCGCAGAAGACAATGTCAATGCAAGAGAAATAGTTTATACTGAGCCGGAAATTGCAGCAAAATTCGTCAAGCAAACACAGGTTGATGCGCTGGCTATAGCAATAGGAACAAGCCACGGAGCATACAAGTTCGCAGGAAAACAACAGCTTGATACTGGACGGCTAAAAGTAATAAACGAGCTTATTACAACACCATTAGTGCTTCACGGAGCATCAGCAGTCCCAAAAGAAATAATTGAAAAAGCAAAAAAATACGGAGCACAACTAGAAGGTGCAGAAGGTGTTCCTGAAGAGCAGATAACACGAGCAATAAAAAACGGAATAAACAAGATAAACACTGACACAGACATACGACTAACATTCACTGCGACAATTAGAGAGTTTCTCTCCAACAACCCAAAAGAATTTGATCCGAGAAAAATACTGGGTGTTGCAAGAGAGCAAATGCAGAAAGTGGCTGAACACAGAATGCAACTCTTCGGAAGTGCAGGAAAAATATGAAAACTTACCTGGGAGCAGACCATGCCGGCTTTTGGCTAAAAGAAAAACTGAAAAAATCAATAAAAGGACTTATTGACATGTCTCCTGAATACGATGAAAAAGACGATTATCCGATAATATCTGCAAAACTCGCAAAAAAAGTAGCAAAAGAAAAAACAAAAGGAATACTCGTTTGCGGCTCTGGCGCAGGAGTAGCAATAGCTGCAAACAAAATAAAAGGAATAAGAGCAGTGCCTGCATTTGATACATACGAAGCAACAATGAGCAGGCAACACAATGACGCAAACATAATCTGCTTAAGAGCAAGAAAATTCCCTGCAAAAAAAGCAATTATGCTGGCAAAACTATGGCTCAAAACACAATTCTCAAAAGAAGAACGACACGTCAGAAGGATAAAGCAGATAAGAGAGCTAGAAAATTAGCAAGTCACCATGAATGCAGCTTAACATAACTAAGCCGCACCTCATCAAGCGTGATATGGCAGCAACAAAAGAATCCACCAACAGAATACTGTAAGCGTGTGAGATTTTTGCAGCTTCATGAGCAATTATGCAGTCAGCCAGAACTAGCATGATCTTCTCTGATGCCAAAGCTTAAATACCTTTTTATCAGCAAACAGGTATGGTGACAATAATTCCTACAATATTAACAAAAAGCGTGTGGGAAGCGAAAAAGAAACTCAGAGAAATAGAAAAATACTGCAAAGAAGTCCACATAGATATTGCTGATAATGAATTTGTCAGCAACAAAACATTTCCTGCATCAACAATACCACTACTCAAAACAAAGAGCAAAAAAATAGTTCATGCAATGTGCTTCTGTCCTGAAAAACACGTCAAACAATGGAAAAACTGCAAAATCATCTTCCACGCAGAAGCAGTTGCTGATGTTAAAAAAACTGCAAAAAAACTCGCACTCACAGGAATAAAACCAGCAATCGCAATAACTCCTAATTCACCTGCGAGCATTGCAATTCCTGCACTGCCATACGTAAGCGAAGTATTAGTAATGACAGTATATCCGGGATTCGGAGGACAACCACTTATCAAAGAAACCCTAAAAAAAATAAAAGAAATAAAAACGCTAAAAAACATCAAAGTCAGTGTAGATGGCGGGATAAACAAGACAACTGCAAAACTTGCTGTTAAAGCAGGAGCAGACATTCTTTACATTGGAAGTGCGTTATGGAAGGAAGCATTCGGTTTACGCCTGAAAGAAATTAGAAGTTTATTAAGAAAATGAGGACTGAACAAAAAAGTTCAAATATAAAACGCCTTTTATAGGTATACATGGCAAGGCAACACGATAGGAAACAATCAAGATGCAATTAAACTGTTGTATTGTGGTAACATTAAAAAACTCTCTCTTAATACTTGTATTATGGATTACGACGTATTAATCATAGGTGCAGGAGCAGCAGGACTAAGCGCTGCTATCTACACGTGCAGAAAAAAACTGAAAACAACAGTTGTAAGCATTGATACAGGAGGGCAGACAAACCTAACAAGCAACATAGAAAACTATCCCGGAACAGAGCCAATGCACGGACACGAATTAATGAAAAGATTCAAAACTAATGCACAAGCCCTCGGATGCGAGTTCATAAATGGAAAAGCAACACTTGTTGAAAAAACACAAGAAGGATTCAAAACAACACTTTCGCATGGAGAAAAAATACTCTCAAAAACAGTAATAACCTGCTTTGGCAAAGTTCCAAGAAAACTAAGCATTTCCGGAGAAGAAAAATTTGCCGGAAGAGGAGTTTCCCAGTGTTCATCATTGCAGCCGGAAGAATGCACAAACAAAACAGTTGTAGTAATAGGCGGAGGAAACAGTGCAGTAGAAACTGTAATAAAACTCTCAAAGTACTGCAAAAAAATTCACTTACTCCATAGACGGGATACTCTGACAGCAGATGAAACGAGTATAGCAAAACTAAAAGAAATAAAAAACATTGAATACCACTTAAATACCACTCCGCTAGAAATCACAGGAGACAAAAAAGCAGAAACAATAAAAATAAAAAACAACACTGAAAAAGAACTACCTGTTGATGAAATACTAATAGAAATTGGCTACATGAACGATCCAGGCCCTGTCCAACACCTTGTTGATATAAATGAAAAAAAAGAAATAATCATAAATGAACGGTGTGAAACAAAAACAAAAGGACTATATGCTGCAGGAGACTGCACAACAATCCCATTCAAACAAACAATAACGAGTGCAGGAGAAGGAGCGAAAGCAGGTTTAGAAGCACACCGCTACCTCACAGGAGGAAAAGGTGTCACAATAGACTGGACACATTAGTCAAGCCACGAAAACTGCTAAAAAAGAAATACAGCCACAATTCTTACTGAACAACAGATAAATTAACACCTGACTTATTATTTATATAATTACAGCAGAAGAATCTGATGTTCGTGTAAATATAGTTGATGGCTTATCCTTGAGAAAATCAAATGAGTATAGCCGAACAGTTTCCTCGCCACTTTTCAGGTCAGAGAGATAAGCATCAAGAAATTCCTGAACTAATTCATCCTGTGTTACTGGTTGCAATAACACAACCTGTTCCTCAAGCGGCAATTCATTTAGAAGTGATGGCTCTTCTTTCAACAGCGAATACACCAAATGACTTTTAGCCAATACTTTTCTTACTTCAGGAGAATTGACCTTCAAATGATACTCAACACCATTCATTTTTGATGCATCAATGTTTAATTCTACAAAAGCAGCACCTTCCATACTTTTCAATCTGTTTTTTACTGCTTCATTGCTTAACTTTACGAAATTTGCCGCATACAACTTGCTTAGCACTTTGTTCCTAGGAACTAAAGAGCCCTGAAATTCTGGAATAACCGGCTGGTTATGCGTTGCCATAAATAAACTATAAAATCCATTAAAGTGAGCTGTTTTACTGCCATTACATGAAATCTGATAAGATTTTGTTTCAAACTCCATCTCTAACAAATCAGGCCTTGCAAAGCCATCTATACCGCCAATTTGTGAATTAATTGTAGAAGCAGTAGTTAGCACTTCTAACATTAGTTTGTCATCCAAAATCATATACGGATTACGTTCAATATCCAAAATACGTCCAGACAAGTTCTTTATTTGCTGCACAGTCCCTTTTGAAGAATCCCAATTAATCCTGACACGGTAGCCCTGCTGCAATGGCGTTGTTTCCAATCTGCCAATCAAACAGTCGTTCTTAAGAACGCGAGCAATAATCCCTTTATTGCGTGAATAAAACTCGCGAAGTATCATCTGAAAATCAATGCCAGAAAACCTTATTGCGCAATCATAATCTGCATCAAGCTGGGATAGCGTTGCCAGAAGAAAAACCTTATCCTTAGCAACAAAACCACTAAAGTCAAGAGATTGCTCACTGAAACCAGGCAATACTTGCGTAAGCATGTCAAATTCCTTTTGATTAATACTTACTTTCATCTGCTACCTCACGTTCATAAAATTCATACTTATCAGATTCTTGTATTACCTTTTTAGCAACCACACTCAACGCTCTGCAAAGGTTTCCATGCGCAAGAGCTTTCTCCTCATTAATAAGTTCAAATATCGCAGGAGCAGAATAACTGCGTATGAGCTTTGCCCTTGTTTTGTAAAACAAGCTCTGAGTAAGTTCAGAATTAAGCTGCAAACCCTTGGCTTTACTGCCAAACACTGCATTAAACAAAAACCTGCTTCTTGATGCCTCATCCATTACTTCAAGCCGTCTTACAAAAGCAGCATAATAACAATTTTCTACCAAAAACTCGGCCTGATTTAGCGTTGCTGCAAAAGCAACCTCATCAGGATAAGCATTTCCAAGCCAAAAATCCAGTTCATTTCTTCTACCTTTTGATACAATCCTGCAAACAGCACGCATTCTTTGAAAATCATCCAAGCCACTCAAGTAATTCTCCAACTTCAATTTGTTATTTTTGGAATAATAAAACAATGCAACAGCAGAAGGAGAGTTATCACAAGCAAGCATGGCTCTTTCAAGCATTTCTGCATGCACTTCCAGTGCGTGATCACGTGATACGCAATCAGAAACAACGCCCTTGGCGTGGATTAACGGAATTAACGCATAAACCAGTTCTGGAATTTTTTTGTCGGCAACCAATACAAACTCAGAAGCATTCCTGCCAATACCAACGTGGAGGCCTTCATAATCCTGCTGAACTAATGTGTGTTTGTTATTAAAATGCATGCCGCACTCCTGACAATGGTTGAAATCAATCAGATTAAAACCAAAACCATGCATGTCACTCAATGCAAAACTCATCATTCTAACTAATGACTCCATTCTCGCCTTATTAGCTTCATTAATCGCATGCCTTTCATATACTCTTCTCTCAAAATAATTCCTGAGCATTCTACTCACAGCAAAAGAATCTGATTTTTCCTGAGAATCAGCATCCTGCGTATGACGTGTTGCAGCATGCTTTACTGCATTAAATGAAGGCACTAAAACCTTTGTAGTAATAAAAGAATGACGCGCACTTTCTGACACTTTTTTGCTTGCAGATGCGCAATTATCAATCAAATAAGCTGAACCTTGCTTTATTGCATTACCTGCTGAACAAGACGCATCAAAAACCAAATTGTATGCACGACTAACTGCGCCTTTTACTCTCCTATAATTTTTCCTTGTAGAATCCTTCATTCTATTAATTGATTTCTCATTCTTAGCAATAACTTCATTTCCAAAATCATAAGCAACATTTGTTGCCTTAGCAGCAACATAGCCAGTCAAACAAACACCGCCAATTGCTCCGCACGCAATTGCTCCTGTAGAAACAACATCAAGAATCACATCACCCACACTATATGCATTAACTGCCAATGCGCCTGCTCCAGCAATGTAAATTCCTGCAGCAGAAACAGTTTTTATTACCGGATTATTAATCCCTGAAAAAGGAGCGAGCAAAATATTAGCTCCTTTTTTTGCATGCTTTCCTCCAATGCACATGGCACGAGTGAGTGTGGCTTTTCTCTGCACATTACACAAGTAAGAATCATAATCCTTAATAGGAATATAACGCGATGGAGTGCAAAATATGTCAAAGAATACTCTTGTAAAGTCTATCTCAGAGAAATCAAGCACAAGCCCATCTCCTTCTTCAGGCAGTGTATTTTCTCTTGAAAAAAACAGTATCTTCGATCTCTGGTTAATACTAAGAAAATCTGAGATATCTGCCAAAGAAAGTTTTCTGTTATAAACATCCTTAAAAACATCTGCTGTCACAACTGCGCTTTCAAGATCACCGAGCCGGTTATTTCTTGCCCGGAGACCAATTACTTCCAATGGCAAATTAGACATAATGCCCTTTGCTAAAACCCCAAAGGGCTCATGAAACTCCTTATCATCAGGATGCTCAATAAACTTCTTTACAATCTCCAGATTCAACAAGTAAATGCCCTTTACTGCAGACTGTGTAAGATCCTGAACTGTTTTTTCTGATTCAAGAGCAGCAGTTGAAGGAACCATTGGAATATCCGGACTGTCAATAATAACATATTTTCCTGAACCAATAGTGCTTGTTGCACTATAAACAAGAACGTTGTTTCTGAGCAACAACAGCTTACCTGATACTCCTTTTTGTTCTTCACAAAGCAAGCCAGCAACAGCTCTTGTATTACCTGCACTAAAATCAACTACACACCTTGATTTGATATCAATATTAACTTTTTTCTTTCCAAGATATACTGGAACAGAACTGTATTTGCACCGTTCTATAATCTTGGCAACTGCGTTATCGTGAGACCCTTCTCGTTTCTTAACAACAACATGCATGCCGTTTTTTAAGGATGATTTCTCAAATGTCTGATGACCGAGAGCATCAATACGAAGCTGAACAGCACTGCCATTGTGAGCACTATCAAGAATAATTTCCAACGGACTTATTGCAAATGCAGAATACACCAGTCCGGGAATGTTAGAACTGCCTGCTTGTGTGGTAAACGCCTGTTTGAGAGATTCTTCGCTAATACCCTCGCCATCTGAACGAACAGAAAATTCAGAAGCACTGCAATTAACTCTGACCTCGCCGGGTCTTGTCTGCATCACTAACTCAACAAGAGCAGAAGCATACGCGCCCGGTTCCTTATCTGTGCACTGACCCAGCTTACGTGCCCTGCTAATAACATCCACTGTGTAAGGAAAATCTTTATTCATCAGAATCCTCCAAATAACTCTCCCATGATAGCGTTTCATGAATCAAAAAACGCGGTTGATCTTTAAGCAATTCCTTAACAACCCTATACTCATTATGTTCAGCCAATCTCTCGCGGATGAAACGCACTTTTGTTGATACACACGTCCCTTTTTTGTTTTCTGCTATACGCCTAACAACGCGGTCTGTTGCGTTCTCTAAATCAATTCCAATAAAATTAACTGAATCGGCAATGTCGCGCATGGACTCTCTTGTCGGTTCATGGCAGAAATACAATTCAAAAGCAAGACCCATTCTTTTGTCACAATCCAGCAACCCGTATCTTGTCAAAAACGCACTCCTGTGATTTCGTTCAAGAAGCATAGCCATATTATTCGGAGTAATACTTGCGAGACGCTCAACTTCTAAAGGAAATGCAGAAGCGAGCCATTCATCAATAACAGGAAAACGTTTACTAACATCATGCAAAAGCGAGTGGATAACTGCATTTTTTCTGGTATAATCAAGCCATCTGATTTCTGTTTCTAAGCGAGAAAGGTCTTTCTTCGCATACCATTGCCTAAAGAATTCAGTAGGAGGGTAAACTAATGAATCAATACAAGTCCAAAGCACCCTTGAATTTATGTTTGTTGCATCTGCATAAGGAGATTTTGCACGTGTTGCTAATGCATGAGCAAGAGGAATTACTGTGTAAGCAAATGCGTTATCCTCCTTAATAGCGCTGACTAACTGCTGAAGTTCAGGGTTGTTACCATTCAAGCCAAAATGAGGATGCTCCGATCTACCGTCATTAAACATAGCCATTAACTTCTTGCTCTTACTCAACACAAGATGAAACGGACATTCATAGCAATCATTTATTCTATCAACCCCTTTAGCGACAGTGTCCAAAACAAGTATTAAGTCAGCAAATTCTCTGGCTTTTTCTATCCTCTTCTTTTCTTCCTGTGCTTTTTCATCCTCTGCTGTTTTATTCAGCGAGTTTGAAAGCCACTCAAAAGGAGTTCTAAACATCTTACCAATATCAAACTTAGCTATTTTGACAGCACGATCTGCTGTACTTTCCAACAAAGGGGCGTATTTTTGCAGTTTTGAGCTACAACTTTGTTTCAACCTGCGAATCCCCTCTATGTTCCTGTTAACAACGTAGTAAACGCCTGCTCCAGCAGCACCAGCACTTGCGGTAGTTGCTCCTGCAGCTGCAAGCAGCTTTAGTGCAGGTACAATATTCTGCCCCATATCAAACGTGCTGTATGCAAGCAAGCTAATACCCGAACCATAAGTCACGAGCGCAGTAGCACAAGCAGCTTTTTCACCAAGCAATTCTTCAACCTTTTTAAAAGGATGCATTAAGAAATTTGCTTGGGCTAAATACCTCACCCGAGTACGCTCCAAATACTCCTGCCTTCTCTGGCCAAAAGCAGCGTCTGAAATATAGGCATCATAATCCTGCACAGCACACCTCCAACTCGGGCTAGTAGTAGAAAAAATATAAGGATTATCGCCTTTTAAAAGCAGGATAACAAATGGTTTTTTAGTGTCCTTTCTATGCGTATAAAAAATAATGCCTTTGTGTTGCTCCATCCTCTGCCTTTCTAAATCATATATTGAATACACCCTGCCTTCATTATCGCGAAAAACCCCAGCAAGCAGTACGTGCCTCTTAATATCTGACAAACTGAGAGTGTTAGGATGGTCAAGCGATATAACACCAGCAACACTACGATACGCTTTGATACTTGATTCTGCCCTATCAAAAAAGAACCTTTTCGTAAATGTTCTTTCATTCACAAAAGGAGAACGAATGTGCTCGTCAATAATCCCTTTTTCAAGAGCTTCCATTGCTTTGCCAACAACTGCTTTCAACAGGGTTACCTGCTTATCCTGCTCAAGCGAACGCCCGATACTAAACAATGGAAGTGTATCACAGTTTGCAATACCCCAAAAATCTTCATAACCCCATTTAAGATTCCCTATACTAATCCCTTTTCTAAGAACTCTAGTAGTGCCATAACAAGGATGGTCATAATGCGATTCTCTTGATTCACCCGTTCCTACAACACCTGTTATCCCTGAATCAGTAAATTCTTGCACAACACAACAAGGAAATTTTAGTGGCTTGCTTAACTGTTTTTTCCCTTGAAATATCGGGGCAGTTGAATACAGACACTTTTTTCTAATACAAGGTGTTTCGTAATCAAACAATGAATGAGTATTCTTTTCAACCATTACAAGTATTCCATTATCAAGAGAGCCAGTGCTGAAATTAGGATTGCCATTTTCATCAATTTCCAAACGCGTTTTTTCACCTCCCACAGAGGATTCAAGAAATATTCTTTTTGGACTGATTGCTAAAGCAGACATAAGCAAAACAAGAAGCCCTTCTGCTTTTCCAGCATCAATAGCACTGCTGCCAGATGCGTAAATATCCTCAAGCTCTTTTCTTGTAAAACCGCCGGAAGGTGAGCGCACTCCAAAGGTGCTTGAAGTTCTACACAAGACCATTCTTGAAGGATTGGTTTCTGCAACGAACCGAACAAGATTAACCGCATACTGCGCTTTATCATTTGTTTGATACATTGCCAGCTTTCTTACTTTGCTTGCCAAGTTCACCTTATACGGAAAATCACTGTCTGGCATTTTCAAGCTCCATAAATTTTTTGAAAAACCTTTTTTGAAACCTATGCGGATTGCCACTCAGGTAATATCTTGAAACTCCTTCAGTATACAACAAACTAATTGCGAAATAAGCAGCAAAGCATGGCTTTTTTGCATAATCATACTTTTCTGCAATAGCCATAAGCCGCCTTACTGTCGGACTGTTGAGGTTCACATAAACCTCTGTTTTACCTGACAATCCGAACTCAGACATGCTGATAAGATTCTGACCGCCAGAAGAGCCATATCCTGCTTGCAGAAAACTGAAAGGAAAATCTTTTGTTTCGTTCAACACCTTTTCAGCCATAACCTCAACAATCTTTTTTCCAAGGTCATACTCCCTTATTGCCCCTCTAATCAAATCACAGAACCTTTTTTCTTCAGCACTCAAATTCTGTGCTGTAACCTTTGACATAAACCTATACTGTTCTTCAACTTTCTTAACCGTAACAATCTGGCTAAGAAATTCTTCAGGAAATGTCGAAGCAGAATCATACAATTTTGTTCTTATTATCGTTTTTCCTGCCTTCTGAAGCGCACTTGTAAGATCATTATGAGAAGCAGCAACATACACTACTTTGTTCTCCTTTGCCAGTCTCAAGACATCAGTAATAGACAAACACTCTCCCTGAGTTGTTTGAAAAATACGGCGCTGAAGACAATCAGCAGGCAGGAATTGCCATACTTTCTTTTTCCGCACAATCTGAAAACTTCCTTTCTGAGTAAGCTTGCCTACCTGAATATCGTAATTTTCCTCATACACTGTTGCAGTGCATTCCCGCAAAGGCAGAAAAGAACGAGCATGCTCACTCTGTGCTACTGCTTTAAGCTTGAGTTTTTTCAAATGATTTGAAAGTGTTTCCAACAAAATGGAATACTCCTGAGACAATTCACCAATTTCTTTGTAAAAATCGTAATCTGTTGAATGCCTCTGACGTAGTTGTTGCACATTCATTGTTGTTATTTCCTCTAAACGCCTGTAAATCTGCTTTACAAGAAGCGGCTCCTGAGCACGAACAATTGCTAACGCATGCTCAAAATAAGAATCCCTCATTGCCTGCGTTCTGTCAATAGTGTGTTTAAACCTCGGAGATTCCAATAGCACAGACCACGAGTCGTTGGTTAAATTCCTGCCTTGTTCAATAGAAATACCGTGCTCCTCAATCTGATAATCTGCAACAGCACGTTCATTATTACGCTGTTTTCTCAGTGCAATAACTCCTTTCAAATCACCGCTTGAAAACTTAATCTTTGCAACAGCATCCTCAATATCAAAGGGCCGGTTGATTGTCATTTTATTGATGTACATAGGAATTTCAATATGATGTGCCCGTGAAGTAACCTCAGACATCATTCTGCTGATGAAATCAACTGCATGATGCTGCGCATCAAAATGCCTAACAAAGATTTCTCTTGTTCCACGATCTTTTGGCTTTGTTTTTGACAAAGCCGGATCAGTAATAAGGTCATAAACATAATTCAGCGATTTAATTGAAAATATCTGCTGATTGAACTGGTCTTCACGCCCGGTAACATTCGTAAACCGCGCCTGCCACCACTCAGCGTCTTTTGTTGATTCAATAGCATACACGTCAGGAAGCAGTTTGAAAACTGATTTCCCTCCAATACCAAATTTGCCTGCTTTTGTTACATCAAACTCCTTGGCTGAAAAATACATGTTAAAAAACCTACTGTCACGGTCCTCATGAGTCATGCCTATACCATAGTCCTCAGATACTATCATAACTGTGAAAAGAGAATTGCCACAATTTGCTTTAAACTCATCAAGCATACCCAATCCGGCAAGCCGTGAGTCTCTTTCAGCATCTGGCTTTTGCTCATCTAAAAAATACCACCAGTCTATCTGAGGCGTTTCTGAATCACGATGATTCTGAACAAGCTCTACCCACGCCATTTCAGCCCTTGGAAACTGGTCAACAACCTGCTCAAGATTTCTTCTGGCATCCTCAAGAACAGGATCATCAAGAACAAACTGCGTCATCTTTCACCCCGGGAATTACAAAAACACGCTCACCAACAAGAATGTTTTTTGTTGAAACATAATAACGAGACAACAGTTCCCTAAATTCTGTTGAATCCCTGCTTGAATGATTCGCAGAAACCTCTTTTGACATGACTGCTAAAGCACAACCATCACCAATTGAGGAAAATACTTTGAAAGCAAGATCATCTGCCTGAATAGTTCTTTGAGTGACGCTCGTTGCAGGAAAATAAAAAGGGCCTATTGTTGACATCGTAACCCTCAAAGGGCGTAAGTTTTTGTAATGCTGTATTATCTTAAAAAGTTCTGAGGGCTCAACATGATAAGCGCGCTCAAAAACAGAACGCAAAAAACTGCACAATTCAACACCATCAGGAGAAAACCTTATTTTGGCTTTTGAAAACAGCTTTTCAACATAAGCCATTTCTGCTGTATACTTCACAAACAAGTTTTTTGTCACATCAAAACCATCAATAACAACATCAATTCCGTGCTCATTCTGCGTCCTGCCACTGTAACTAGCAGCAATGGAAATTAAAGCAATGAAAGGAAAGTCTTTGACACGCTCATAATACTTTCTCATCTTCAAACTCTTTCTTGGAGCGTCTAATACGCTGAGAGATGGAACAGTAATTTCGGACAATGTCTGCTTTACAAGCCCAACAACCTTTTCAGTATTATGAGTTCGCGCAAGACTATCACTGGCAATTCTTTTATCAACCTCTAATGCCATATAACTTCCTCTTGTCGGAAAACCAGATTCTAAATCAACCTCCAAACCATCATGAATTTTACAGGCAATCGCCGAAGTCATTAATGATAAGGAATCAATAATGTATTCTGTATCAGGATACCTTGGAGTAAGAATGCCCACTCTCTGCGAATGCCTTAAAGCAGAGAATAATAAAGAAAGATAATCTAGCGATTCCTGACTGGAAAATCTTTTGACAGGGGTTTCCAAAACAGGGTGTTGTAGCATAGCATCATTTTTTTTTCTTATGGTGTATCTTCTTCTTTCGGTGAAGGGAGCTTTTTTACGTATTCACTAAGCCCGGTTCCTTGCGAGTCAGCGGCAGCAAGATATCTCTGCACTGCAGAAGGATTGCCTTCTCTTAGTGACTGAAGTGTTGCAATAAGCGCCTGTTTCGCGCCTCCCTCATCAGCTACTAGTGCCTGGAGCGCGCTTTCAGCTGCCTGGTTGCTTGCATCAATAATGTCAGGAAGGAATACCTGAGAACTAACTAATCCTTCATGATTCTTTGCAAGAAGTTCAAGTGACTGTCCGGATGCCTTCATTGTTGCATTCAAAACTTTATTTAGGTCAGTATACATTCCCGCAGTCTTCTCATATAGTTCTGCAACCTTTGCTAACTGAGTCATCTGTTTAAGCATTGGACCTTTTTTATCCAGTGTGCTTCCAACTTTAGCAACTTGATCAATAAGCATGGCTGCATAAAGCGCTAACTGTTGAGCTATTGCCCTGCTGCTTTCTATATCCTCAACAAGTTCATAAGTTCTTGATTTAGCAACAGAATTATTTATTCTTGCTTCTTCAATGCTCTGCTCAAGCAAACTAATGGCTCTATGTAATTCTATGCCTTCTGTAGGCAATTCAGCAGCAGGAATGTTTTTATATTTTTTGAATTGCTCAGTTGCTAGCGCATATTGTCCATCAAGCTCTCTCCCATACTTTTCTATACGCTCTCTTGTTTTTGCAAGACCAACAAGTTCATCTTCTGCCTGGCTGATACTTGTTCTTAATTGTTTAAGCGTACTTAATATTCCTTCATCATTCTCAACATAGGTTCGTATAGTTGCAATGCGCTCTCTCGTTTTTGCAATAAAACTTTCAAGAAATTCATTAACTTCCTGTCTTGCAAGATAACTGCCTAGCCAAGGAACTTTATGAACCAGAGCGTTGCCTGCTTCTTTTGCACTTTCCCATCTTTTTCCCTCTGAAAATATCCCTTTAACTGCAGGCAGAAACTCTTCGTGTTTCTTGACTGTAGCTGCGACCATGGTTCTGACCTCTTCCCATATCTTACCTGTTTCGCCCATAACTTTTTCTGCTTTTTTCCTTTTCTCAGCCCTTTCCAGTGACGCTTGTTTTGATTCTGCAATTAAATTAGTAAGTTCAGGTAGAGCAGCATTTGGCTCGGAAGTCATAAGTGATAATTTTCCTGAATTATTCATTTTTATTGCCTGCCTTTTGCTTTAGCTTTCGCTTAACATAGCTATTTAAATAAGCATCAGGATTGTTTAAGAAATCTTTAGTAACTGTAAACGTATCTTGTTTTATAAGCTTTAAAGCATACGGAAGAGTGGCTGTTGCGCTTTCAAGCGCACTAATAAATGCCTGCGGCCTCAAAGCATCAAATTCTATTCCTTTAACATTAATCCTCAAAGCAATGTCTTCTTTAGTAAGATACTTTCTTGCAAATCCTCTAAAATAGTGCTGTATGAAAAAGCAATCACTCTCTGCTTTCGGCTCCTGCACAAAAGAAGGCGAGATTCTCACATTATTAACTCCTGTTAATCCAGGAAGACCGGTTCTTAAATGACAAAGAACGTCCTCAGTAACAGTCATTATTGACCTTGCACCAAGCCCAAGAGAGTGCGCTTTTTTGGCCATTGCTCTTAAGGCATCATCATCAAATTCTACACTAACACCTGTTGCAGAACGTATCAGATTCTGCTGTTGCTTCAAAAGAGAAATATCTGACTCAGTCATTATGCGCAAAATGTCATTTTCTGTAAGATCATGAAATGGAGCAATATATGGAAGACGACCAACTAACTGGTGAAGGAAGCCATACTCGGTAAGGTCCTGTGAACTAACTTTTGTTAAAAGCCCATACTTTCTTGCACTAGCAACATCGTTTGTTTCTCTCTTAAACCCTACTGTCTGTTCTCCTAAACGTTTTTCAACAATGTCTTCAATACCTTCAAAAGCACCACCTAAAACAAAAAGAATGTATTTTGTGGATATTTTTCTCTGATTGCCGAACATTGTTGTCAGTGGGTTATGATCAGGTAAAGCATCAATCAAGCAGTTTTCAAGCATTCTCAAAAATGTTCCCTGAGTTTCTTTTGAAAACCAACCACCCACTCCTTCAGTGCCTTTTACAAGTTTGTCTGCCTCATCAATAAAAATAACGCCATAAGGCACAAGAGAATGATCCTTTGACTGCTTGTATAATTCCCTTACTGCATCAGTAGCATCTTTGCCGTAAATTCCTGTTGGAGTAAACTGGGTTGCATCAACTGCAAGAAAAGGAAGACCTACTACTTTTGCAAGAGCACTGACAAGCGAAGTCTTACCAACACCAGTTGAGCCGATGCACAAAACACCACCTTTGCGATAATCTGGAATTTCAGCTCCTTTAATTGCTTGCTGAACAGCACTTGCATGATAAAAGAATGCATTAGCCAATACCTGTTTAGCCCCATCCTGACCAATAATAGTTTTGTCAAGGGCGGCAATCATTTCCAAAGGCAAAGGGCAGTGTGTGAGAGATTTTGGCTGAGCAGATACTTTATGTTCGGCTTCAGAAACAGGAGATTCTGGCTGAAAAAAAGGAGAGTTCTCAAATATCTCTCTGAACAGGTCCTTAGGAAATAAGTCCTCAGGAGAACCACTTAACTTTCTCATGTTTTTCAACACCTCTTTGAGCATTTGTTCCCTTTTACCTTCTAAAATCGGCCGCACCTTATCTGGAGGAGGTAATTTATTATCTACAACAAGCTGATGAAGTTTAGAATACATTGTTGAACCGTCATCTTTTTTTGAAGGAGCATAGCCAAACCTTTGGTCATATCCGTCAACAAACGCGGTTATTCTTCCTTTCACAAATGGCTTTGCTGCCCTAGTTAAGAAATTTGTTGGCATGCTATCAATTTCATTCATAATTGCTTTTGCATACGCCCTTACTTTTTCCGTCTCTGATAACTTATCCCACGCAGGGTCCTTTTCACGGTCAGCCATTCAAAAGTTATATCTGGATAGTTTATAAACCTATCTTAAAAAACTCACTACCGAGTGAGCACACTCCTGCTAAAAATCATCTGAGCAAATAACATATCTGCCTTGCAGCCCGTGCTAATTCTTGTCTTAAATGATGTTATAGGTTATCAGCAGCCATTGCTAATTCTTATCTTAAGAGGTTATAACTTATCAGCAATCTTTGTGCTATGATTGTGAACTTTAACGCAATTAGCCGTTTTATTGACAAGAGCAATACCATTTGTTGCAAATGATTGCAAACACGGTGCAAGCACATGGTAAGAGCTAAGTATAGCAACAAAACAAGATACCTTCAAACTACTCATCAAGCCACAAGAGCTGCGAGCCAGATACTAATTTATACACCCGGAGTATTTTTAGCAGATTTTAGTAATCAATTATTGTGAATGGCTACGATATTAATATTATGCCAGTATTCGTAGCCGTTTTTGTTATCATACTTAAGCCCGAGCTTGCGTAAGTATGCCATCCATCTTTGATTGTTTAGAATATTATTAACTTTCAAAGGAACATTCTTAGAACAGAGCGAAACATGCGCATTTGCTTTTTCAAACAACTTAGGACATAATGAAGAAGCATTCACAGCCAAAACGCCCTTTTTGTTTAAATACTTCCGTCCTTCACTCAGCAGGTGCTCAAGCAAGCCAATTCCCTCATAAGCGTTATCATCAATGCTGTTAGGCCTTGGAACATAAGGAGGATTACATATCAACAAATCAAATTTCTGCCTGGAAATTATTTGCAAACCATCCCCAACAAGGAATTTTGCACGTTCGTCCTGTATATTATCCTGCGCGCAACGAATTGCATACACATTAAGATCATTTACGAGAAGTTCATTCATTTCTGGAAGCTTGTGAAGAACATATTTGCTTAAAAATCCAGAGCCGCAACCAATTTCACAAGCAACCCTGAAATCCTGCCTATCACAAAATAACTGTCTAAGAGCATTTGCAAAAACCAGGGTATCAATAGAAGGAGACCATACTCCTCTATATGGGGCGCTCGTGTGAACGCTTATTCCGTCATATTCCATCCATTTTTTTGGAGAACTGAATAGCGAAAATAATGTATCGCGAATCCTTGGAGCCAATTGCGAAATCCGCCAGTTGTCTGTTACAAGAACAGGATCATCAAACTCATACACCCATTCTCTCATACTATCAGGATAAGCATGCACTCTTTTGCCGTCTTCCCTGTCCTTGCCCATTATTGATGCGAGCTCATCGCCATTTGCAAGAATTGCCTGTCTGGTGATAGCGGTATTGAATTGGGTAATCATGATGACTCCGGCACAATCACATTGAGCGGTTGATTGCTTACTCTTATTATCGCAGTGCTACCCCTATGAAATTCATAGTTTTCCCAACAGTCAGAGGTTGCAATGCCCTCTGAATCATTCAAAGACTGAAGCTCAACAACATCTCCTGGAAAAAGCTCCCCTTCAAAAATGTTTACACCTCTCTTGAACCTATATGGCTCTGTAGCAATAAAAACTGCTTTCTGCTCTGTCGGTGCAAAAACTCTCCCTTCATTATGCAAGTATCGTACTGTAGAATCATACCATCCGGTGCTCCCTGCACCAGTTGCAAAAATAAACCCTGAATTTTTTTGCTCATACTTCATTTCGCCGAGCCTCCCGCGATAAACCAAAACGTGCCTTGACATAAACTCTCTTAGTCTTTCTCCAAAAAAGTATTCGCTCGTACCAAGAGCCATTGGCTTATTATCAACAAATCCCTCAAGCCGCGTCCACTTATTTATACGATACTGCTTATTATGAATCCTTTCAATTACCTGTTCAGGAGTTTCAGAACCCCAACCGCACAACGCGCCTATACTTCTTGAAGGGTCAGAATTAACACCCATAATAGGAATACTATCAAGAAAATGAGTTACGTAAGTAAAACTATTGTCGCCTCCCAAAGAAACAACTAAGTCCTGCTCTTTAACTGGTTCTTTAAGCCCGGACATTGCAATCATGCGCGCGTCAGGAAGCAATTCAGCAAAACGTTTGCGCACAAAAAGCTGGTGTTCATGACTGTCAATAATTACTTTCAGGTTTGCACCCTCACTGCTATATTTCTTAACAAGTTCTTCATGCGAAATCCCGAACTTTTTTCTATCCCACTCATACTTTGATTCCTTTGCAACAATAAGAATCCTCATTTATCCCTCCCAAGAGAGAGCATTTTCTGAATTGCATTAAGCGCTTTCATCCTTACCTCTTCAGAAACGGTTATTTTAAAAACATCATCCTCCAGTGAACGTCTTACCTTCCCAAGAGTGATAGCTTTCATGTACGGGCATACACAGGACTCGTCACAACTTTTGTGATTGTAAACTGCAAAAAACTGTTTAAGAGGGTGAGCGCGCTGAAGCATCTGAACAAGTCCGAGCTCTGTGCCAATAATAAATTCTTTTTCTGAGGAAGCTCTTACAAAATCCACCATGCCTGTGGTTGATAACACTTCATCAGCCAGCTCGGTAACATCAGGAGAACATTCAGGATGCGCCAAAACAACAGCACAAGGATGTTGCGCAATCACACTCTCAATAAGCTCTTTCGTAATTGCCTTATGAACAGGACAATAACCTTCCCATGGAATTATTGTCTTACTGGTTTTCGGCTGGAAGGAATAATAAAGATTTTTATCAGGAGCAAGAAGCACTTTATCACTATCAACTGCTTCAATCGCTTTTAACGTATTTGCTGAAGTGCAGATTATGTCTGCATGCGCCTTAACTGCTGCTGATGAATTAATATACAAAACCAACGGCAGCCCGGGATATCTTGCTTTCCATTCAACAACCTTTTGTTCATCAATAGTATCTGCAAGAGCACACCCTGCTTCACGCGAAGGCAGGAGAACTGTTTTTTCCGGATTAAGAATTTTGGCAGTTTCAGCCATGAAGTGAACACCACAAAAAACAATTCTATCATGTCTTGTTTTTGTCGCTTGCATACTTAATCCATATGAGTCTCCAACAAAGTCAGCTATCTCGTGCACTTCAGGACGCTGGTAGGTGTGACACAACACCAAACAGTTTTTCTCTGCTTTCAAAGAACGTATTGCTAAAACATTCTCCTGCACACTAAGAGAGTCATACGCGTCCTTATTATTAATTATTTTGAAAGGACTTTCCATTCTTCATACTCCCTCACTCTTTTGTTGTGGTCAAACGCCAACTTAGGAATCTGCGAAAGTGGAAACACTCCTGCTTTCTTTGCATCATCCTTTCCTATGGGAATTCCTGTTGCACGACCAACAAAGCCAACACTGTTAACATGGGCTCTTGGATCACGATCTGGCTCAGAATACGCCCTTAGCTGGCAGTCATACAATTCAACATCAAGAGTTGTTTCTTCTTTTGATTCTCTGACTGCTGCTTCCTCAAGAGTTTCTCCCACTTCCTGAAAACCACCTGGCAAAGCCAACATTCCCTGAAAAGGCGGGTTTTTTCTTGTCACCAAAACAATGCCTGTCATTTTATTATCCTCATAATGCTCTATAATCACATCAACTGCTGTTGGAGGATTATTATTATGACTCATACCAACGCCTCCAGTTTTCCTTGCATAATATCTTCTGTTTTGACTAACAAAACCCCTTCTTTTTCCCAACTATCAAGAAGAGCGAGCTCTGACTTGTCAAATTCTTTCACAGCATCAGAAACAACTGCAATCTTGTAACCAAGTTCTACAAAATAGTCCTTAGCTTCTTTCACGCAATAACCAAGCACGAGCCCTGCCAAAACAATAACTCTCGGCTCAATCATTGCAAGCGCAGGAGCAACATTATAATTCACTCTGGGAGAAAGCGAAGCATCAGCACCAACATCAGTACTTCTTTCTGCCTTTTCAAAATACACTGGCTCGTTAAAATTCACTATTGACTCTAGTTTTTCTTTTGAAACGCACTCAATAGGAACATATACTGCATCTGGAAGCTTTGTTTCTTCAATCTGCATCTGCCCGGGAGTGCCTTTCACACCATGCTTTGGCCATTTTGAAAAATGTTTCACATCAGTAGTGTGAGCATCCACCCCTCCAAGAATCTTCCAGTTAGGATTAGTCCATGCGTAGGTAACTAATTGCTTAAGATTCGGACGAATAACTGAAGAGCCAGCCACTGGCAAGCCAGGAACATACACTTTCCCATTATGGCTGAACCTTGTATCAAAAAAATCATTTATTGTATCAGTCAACCAAAGAATACTTGTTTTCTGAGCCCTCATTTTCTTTCCTCCAAATATTTTTTTGAAACACTTTCAGAAAGTGCTTTAAGCCCCGGACTAATCTCAACACTGTATGCTGAAGGATTCGTTATTCTAATTATATCACAAGGAAGCAATGAAAGATCGTACTTTGCATACTTCTGAATTTCATCTAAAGATCTTATTCTGTCAGTGCGCTCTCCTTTTTGTATTACCGGAAAAAGCAACGGGCATCCGGGCACAGCTCCTTCATCTTCAAGCGCAACTGTATCATAATCCATTCCGAGCCGGTTTTCAACCCTGAACACCTGCTTTCTTCCTGGACGCGTTTGCTTGCCATCGCTGGTCTTCATTTTAGGAACAAAACTGCCATTTTCATATATTTCTACCAGCTTGTAAACTCCGCCAATAGCAGGACAATCACGGCTTGTAATCATCTCAGTGCCAACACCATAAGCATCAATCCTTGCTCCTTTACTTTTCATATCTGCAATTTTGTGTTCATTCAAGTCATTGCTTGCAACTACCATTACATAACCAACGTTATTAGCATCAAACAATGAACGAACTGCCTTGCTTTTCTCAACAAGATCTCTTGAATCAAGCCGCACACCACATAACTTGTTACCCTGCATTTCAAGCTCTTTTGCCACAACTATTGCATTTTTAGCACCCTGCATTACATCATAAGTGTCAATAAGCAGAACAGGATCTGTTGGAAATGTTTTCACGTATTTCCTAAATGCTTCAAGCTCTGAACAGCATGACATTACAAAACTGTGCGCATGAGTCCCTTTCACAGGAATCCCAAATAACCTGCCTGCTTCAACATTAGAAGTAGCTGTGCACCCGCCAATATAGCATGCTCTTGCACCATTAATTGCTGCACTTTCATCATGAGCACGACGAAGCCCAAAATCTATAACTGGAGAAGGATTTGCAGAATGAACAACCCTGCTTGCTTTTGTAGCAATCATTGTCTGAAAATTAAGCTTGTTCAAAACATAGGTTTCTATGAACTGAGCTTCTTGAAGCGGAGCAGTCACCCTTAACAACGGCTCATTAGGAAAAACAACACTGCCTTCTGGAACTGCCCAAACATCACCAGTAAACCTGAAGCTGCTCAAATAAGAAAGAAAATCTGCTTTAAACTTATTAAGAGAGCCAAGATAGCGAATATCTTCTTCTTCAAAATGCAAGTCCTTAACATAATTAATCACGTCTTCAAGTCCTGCTGCCAAAAAATAACCCCAGTTTTGAGGCAGTTTTCTGAAAAACATTTCAAAAGTTGCAGTATTATTCATCCCATGCTCAAAATAAGAAGCAAGCATGGTAAGCTGATACAAATCAGTAATAAGCGCTTTGCTCATGGCTTCTCCGCCACAAGAATCATTGTACTATCAGGGAAAGGTTGTGGCACGAGCTTCCCGCCACTTTCTTTGAACAAAACAAAGTTTTTTTCATAATGTGTCATTCTAAGCCAGTCAATAAGGTAAGATTGCTTATAAACCACGCGGAAACCGAGCTTTTCAAGCTCATTAGCATATTCATTCATACTCCAAAAACCAAAGTGTTCTTTAACCTCAATATCCCAGTTCACGTCATAAATGTATTTTGTAAGAAACTCCATGCAATCTGCCCTGCGCAATTTTACAATGTCGCCTTCTTTTTTGTACGGAATCTGATAAGGACCAAAGTCCTTTGCAAACCTATAAAACTTCTGCAAAACCTCTTCATTCTTGAACGAAAGCCCAACTAAATCATTTTTTGGCTTTACACCATCTCTTATAATCAATCGTCCGCCCGGCTTTAGCGAATCATACGCATTTTTCAAGCCAGCCCTAACAGCACTTCGGTCATAACCACTGTAAGAATACACCTCATGCAGAACAGAACAAAAAACAGCAGTGTTTAGCGTGTTCTCAGGAAATTTAGCTTTGATAATATCTGCTTTTTTGAGAATAACTTTTCCAGCATACTTGCGCTGTTCAGCCATGTCAAGAAGAGTATCAGACAAGTCAACACCAACAACTGTGCTTTCAGGAAAATGAGCAGACAAAAGCTCAAGCACAGCACCATTACCACAACCAAACTCTACAATATTCCCCGGAAGAACAAACGCAAGAATTTTTGACTTCTCCTGCATGCTTGCATTCATGTTCTTTGCATACACCTTAAAACCCTGCTCGCCACGATCATAAATTTCCTGTTCCAATGTCGTTTCCAGTTCCATAACGCGAATAATGATGCCAAACATAAGAGACTTATGTATATACAACTAAAAAAATGTACATAATGTATTGAAAAGATACATATTATAAGCACATAATACTGGTGACATGAACAAATACCCAAGAATAGCAATAGCCCAGATAAATCCGATAGTAGGCGACCTTACAGGAAATGCGACTAAAATAATACAGTATATAGAAAGAGCAAAAGCAGAAGGTGCAAAAGTGGTCATATTCCCTGAACAGGTAGTGACTGGCTATCCTGCACAAGACCTTCTCCTGCATGAAGACTTCATCAGAGACACAATGTATGTTACTGAACAAATCGTCAAAAACACGCAAGGGATAACTGCAATAATCGGAACAGTAAGAGCAACTGCCCGTGGTCCCGGAGGAAAATCCGCGTATAACACTGCAATTGTTGCAAAAGATGGAGAGATAATTGCAGAACAGCAAAAAACATTACTACCAACATACGATGTATTCCACGAACTAAGATACTTTACTCCTGCAAAAAAAGTAAAGCCAATAGAAATTGACGGAATAAAATATGGCATACAATTATGCGAGGACATGTGGGATGAGGATTATGACAGAAAAATAACCAAGGAACTTGCAAACCAGGGCGCTGAGCTGATGATAAATCTGTCTGCTTCTCCATACTATGTGCACAAGAAAAAGGTAAGAACCAAAATAGTGCAAAGTCACGCCAAAAATAATGAACTGCCTTTTCTGTATATCAACATGGTCGGAGCACAAGATGAATTAATATTTGATGGAGGAAGTATTGTTGCAAATGCAGACGGAACACTGGCATACCAGCTACCGCAATTCAGAGAATGCCTGCAAATCATTGAGCTGGACAAAAAACCAATAACTGAACTGGAAATAAAAATAAAGGAAGAGGAAATCTTTGAAGCACTAAAACTCGGAGTGAGAGATTACTTCCAAAAAAATGGGCTCAGAAAAGCAGTATTAGGATTATCTGGAGGCATTGACTCAACACTCACCGCAGTAATAGCAAAAGAAGCACTTGGTGCAGAAAACGTAATAGGAATAGCAATGCCTTCCAAATTCAGCACAGACCATTCAATAACTGATGCAGAAGCACTTGCAAAAAATCTTGGAATACGACTGGATTATGTGCCTATAAAAGAAATGTATGATTCTGCTGTGAAAGCCATGCAAGCTTCATTTGAAGGAAAATCGTTTGATGTCACTGAAGAAAATATACAAGCAAGATTAAGAATGATGATACTAATGGCATACACGAACAAACACGGGTACACTCTGCTAAGCACTTCTGACAAGAGCGAAACTGCTATAGGATACACAACACTTTACGGAGACATGAGCGGGGCGCTCTCAGTAATAAGCGACCTCACAAAACCCGAAGCATATAAAGTCGCAAGATGGTACAATGAAAAAAACGGAGAAATTATACCTGAACACATTCTTACAAAGCCACCAAGCCCTGAACTCAAACCAGGACAAGTAGCTCCATTTGATTACGAAAGATTAAGCCCTATAATGGAACTAATAACCAACAGAGTCCCACTAAGAAAAATACACGCACTTGGTTACAAGTGGGATGAAATAAGAATAGTGTACCAGAAATGGAAAAATGCTGAATTCAAAAGATTCCAGTCACCAATTGCACTGAAATGCAAACCAACAAGCTTTGGCAAAGGAAGGATATACCCTGTAACAAACAGATACATTCCATCTGCATTGTTTGAAAATGATGAAGAAAAGATTGAGTGCGAAGAAACAGTGTGCGTTTTGAAATAAAGAAAATCCACTACTGGTTTGTGCAAATATTCTCCTGAGACTGCCAATACTTGTCAAAAAAGGTGTTGTTATTTTTCCACAGCCCTTGTGGCTTGATGAGTAGTTTGAAGGTATTTGGTTTTGTTGCTATACTTAGCCCTTACCATGTGCTTGCGACTGCCAATACTTATTAAAGAATGTGTTGTTATTTCCTAGCAGCCCTTGTGGCTTGGCTCATGATTTGAACGCTTTTTGTTTTGTTGTCATACTCCGCCCTTACATTTTGTTTGCGTTGTGTTTGCAACCGGCTGCAACAAATGGTATTGCTCTTGTCAATAAAACTGCTAATTGCGTTAAAGTTCACAGTCAGAGCACAAGGACTGTAGGGCAAATATGCCATTTGTTTAGCGTATTCTTAGCAAGGGCTGTGGGATTAATACATTACCAAATCAGGTTATTTTTAGGGAAGCAACAACTGGTATTGCTTATGACGATGAGCGTGTCTGATTGCAGTAAGAATTAATACTGGAGCACAAGAGCAGCATTGCAGATATTTTGTTCAGAGTATTTTTAGCAACTGCAGAAAACATCAAAAATTCCTTGCGCTTGTTATAGGTTACTCTTCAACCTGAGGTAACAGAAGAATCTCTGCTAACTGAATAACCTTCTCAATAATACTTCTAAGATAGAATGTTTTACTGGTTTCTTTTGCAAAAAACTCATAAACAGGAGCAGCAACCTTTTTTGTTCCGGGCCAGTACAGGTAATACTGGCTGAAAAACTCCTGAATGCCCCTGTTTTTCTGAAAGTGTGATTCGTATAGCAATCTGAGCAAGGAAGAGCAATGCTCAACACCCTTTTTCAATTTGGCGCTTTCAGAATAGTTCTGGAGCTCAATAGTAAACCTTGTAATGTCATCGCCACATTCCTCAAGAACGAGAAGTGCATGAAAAAAATGAAGTTCAGCAAATCTGTCATTAACATAGCCCTGAGCAATCATGCGAATGGAAAGATTAACTAACGCATTAAGGTCAGCATCACGATGAAAAAATGTTTTTAATGCGTTTTTGTCACCAAGTATTTCTTTCAAGTCATCTAGCTGCTGAAGCAGAATAAGAAAAACCCGCCTGAATAAACCGTTGAAGTCCTGTTCAAGCTCTGTTGGCAGAGAGCGGATAAGGCATCTGCCACGCTTGTTTTCCATAATCGCAAAGCCGAGAAGATTTCGGACAACTGTTGCAATGTTTTGATATTCTTCAGACGTTTCATACAAAACAACAACTTCTGAATACCCCCTTCTGTACACCGTTGTGAGAACACTCACAGTAGAGGGCCAGTCGTGTGATTTAAGATTAATTGTCAACGATTTCTTCCTCTCAGAATGGCTGGAAGTTATTCTCAATCCTTGTTCATCTTCATCTATGTTAAGCGTGTCGCCTTTCTGCAGCTCATGTTTTTTAATCCATTTGTGAGGCAGGGCTATTGTCAAAGAAGAAGGCCCGTGCGCAATAAGCTTTCTCACCTGCATAATGCGTGAATAATTACTTGCTATATATACTTTTCGGTTTTATGTACATTATTGACCGAAAAGATACATAACAACAACAAAGATACATCTGGGCTATGAAAGACCTCGGAGTTGTGGGGACTGTGGCAAGATTCAAGCCAGTGCATAAGGGCCATGCGGCAGTGCTTGAGGCGATATGCGAGAGAGCGGACAGAGCAATAATTGGGCTGGGAAGCACTAATAAATATGATGTGAACAACCCATTCACTGCGCAAGAAAGCAGAGAAATGATAGGGATTGTGCTGAAACGATTCAATAATTATACGATTATAGAAATCCCTGATTTGGATCATGGGCCAAGATGGAGAGAACAGGTTTTGAAAGCGTTTGGAAAACTAGATAATTTTGTGACAGCAAATGATTATGTTGCAAGATTACTGAAACATGATTATAATATACTACACACACTCACGATTATTCCCGGAGAGAAGAGATTCCCTGTAACCGGCACAATAGTGCGGTATACAATGGCCTGCTTCTCTCCATGGGAACGCCTTGTTCCTGAGCAAGTTGCTGATTACATAAAAACAAGAAAGCTTGATGAGCGCTTCAGAAGAGAGTTCGGCCAGACAGCTATCCGCGAATATGCAGGGGTGGCTGTATGAGAATAGGAAATTATGAAATAATCAGACAAATAGGCGAAGGCGGATTTGGAAGAACGTACGAAGCAAGACATGTCTGCCTTGATGAACGTGCTTGCCTGAAACAAAACATAAACCTGACAGATAAAGATGCTGAATTATTAAAACAGGAAGCGAAACTGTTGTGGCAGATACATCATCATTCGCTGCCGGCAGTGAGAGATTTTTTCAAAGCAGCTGACGGAAGCTACATCCTTGCAATGAGCTTTATAGAAGGAAAATCTCTTGATAAGATAATAGAAAAGCACAAAGCACTCCACCCTGAAGAAGTTTGTTGGATATCACAGCGCTTGCTTAATGCATTGTATTATTTGCACAGCAAAGGCGTTGTGCATTGCGATGTCAAACCACCGAACATTATTGTAAAAGGCAAAGAACATGAGGCCTGGCTGATAGATTATGGGCTAGCATGCCTTCGCCCCACAAGAACATCAAAAGCAGTTGGCTACACTGCAATATTTGCAGCACCTGAAGTAATTGACGGAAAACCGCCAATACCTGAAAGCGACATATATGGACTGGGCTTAACAATGATATATGCCTTAGGTGGCGATCCAATATCAAAAATAATGCCGGACTTTGTGCCAGCACAACTCCAGGAATTTTTCACAGAAATGGTAAGATATGACCCTGCACAACGCTTGTCGTGGGAAAAAGGGGATTTGGTATCACGGTTGTCCACAATACGCAAAGAGGTGTTTGGAAGGACAATAACAAAATAACGGAGGACTGAGAAAAATGTACAGCTGGGGAGATGACAGAAGCGCATGGAAAAATCCAAAGGCATACGACTTTGGAAGCGCAAAAAAGGCATATGTTGATAAAGTTGGAAAAAGCGCAGGAAGCGCTCCAAGAACATACCTTGAGAAGACAAAACCGAAACTTGAGCTCGTTGATCCGCTCAATAGGGAAGTAGCAACAGATAGCGAAGAGCCAGTGATAATTGCAGTGGATGGGACAGGAAGCATGCAGTCATGGCCTGCAGAAATATTTGACAGACTGCCATTATTATGCCAGACAGTGGGCGGCTGGAAGCAAAACGCAGAAATCAGTTTTGCAGTGCTCGGAGACGCATTCATTGACAACTGGCCATTGCAAGTCACTGATTTTGGAAAAGGACCATCTTTGGATAAATTACTCGACGCGCTCAAACCAGAAGGCGGAGGAGGCGGAGGAGCAAGAGAAAGTTATGAATTATTCGCATACTTCGTGAGCGAACATGTCAAAACACCAAAAGCAACCTCTCCATTTTTGTTCATAATGGGAGATGAGGGCTTTTACGACCTAATCCGCAAGGACCAAGCAAAAACTTACATAGGCGACACACTGGACGAGGATGTAAACGCTAAGAAAACAATTGATGCATTATGCCAGAGATTTGACGTGTATCTGCTGCGAAAGCAATATTCAAATGTAGAAAAAGACAAACAAATACGCGCACAATGGGCTGATGCAATCGGAGACCAAAGAATCATACCTGTAACAGACCCTCAAAGAATTGTAGATGTAACAATGGGATTGATTGCCAAAAAATGGGGACAGTATGATGATTTCAAAGCAAATCTGAGTGCAAGACAAGACAGTGGGAGCATAAAAACAGTGATGGACTCACTGAGAGCAGCTCCTGAGATTGACAAAACCATGAAATCAAAGGTTACAGGGGCAATACTGTCAAAAAAGAGCAAAGCACTGGAGGTGACAGAATGAAAAGCGCATACGCAACATCAGGAAAAATCTTTGAGCAGGTGAGCATGTACAATTCACCTGCACTGCTGGATCAATTAAGAGCCATACCACAGGGGGACATAGTTGTTGTTCAGGGGACATACGACCACATAGAACAACTGCTTCCGACAATTAAAGTGCCTTTTGAGCTGATACAACCAGACGAAATCAAAAAGCACAATGGAGGCAGAGTAATGTTTGTAAACTGCAGAACGTATGGAGATGGAAATGCAGTTGAAGGCGCTGCAAGATTTGTGGAAGAGGGCGGGCGATTAGTCACAACTGATTGGGCAGTATCTTTGGCAACAAGAGCGTTTCCCGGAAAACTCTCAAAAGTAAATGAAACAACTGATGATGTTGTGGAAATACAATGCCACACTGATATTGCCAGACGGTTCGTAGGACTGAACTATGCACAATGCCATCCGAAATGGTGGTTGGAATCAAGCAGCCATATTTACACAATAAAAAACGGAGTAACACCGTTAATAACAAGCGAGGAAATGAAAGAAAAATATGGGCAGCCATACGTTCTCGTCGGTTTCGGAGCAGGCAAAGGAGAAGTATTCCACTTCATCAGCCATCTGGAACTTCAAAGAACACAACTGAGAAACAAACAAGACAAAGCTGGCTTAGAAGCATTCCTTGAAAAAATGGGTGCATCAAAAACAGCAGAAATGGATGATGCAACAGTGGCAGAACTTGAAGCAGCGTATTCAACACTGAATACACTTGCGCACTTGTGCTCTCCCACACCAATATTAAATGCAGGAATGAAAAGCGCAACAACGCTCCCAACAACAGGTGCAACAGCAAGCGCAAAAAGCAAGAGATTAGTATGAATGCAATAGTAACCGTACCGCCATATGCGCCATTTATCAAAGAAGTAGCAAAACACCCTGTTGTAAGCGGACTGCGACTGAACACAGTAATGCCTGTGAAAGAGCCATTAGAAGAACTGCTCAAGCGACTGCAGGATCATGGAAAAACAGTATGGCTAGACCTAAAAGCACGACAGCTCCGCACAAAAGGGTATTCTGTTGCTCCGTTTACTGAAGTTCACATAAGCCACAAAATAAGTGTGAAAACTCCAGTAACTGCATATTTTGGCAATGGCAGAGAACACGCAACAGTAGTAGGTGTTGAAGGAAGCAGGTTGTTGTTTCTTGAAGGACCACAACGAGTAATAGGACCCGGGGAGTCAATAAACATTCCTGAGCCCTCTCTTGTCATATACGGTGGGCTCACAAGAAGAGACCTGCAATATATTGAAGCAGCAGCAAAAACAGGAATACACGAATACATGCTTTCGTATGTTGAAAACCAAGATGATATTGACGGACTAAAAAAGCTTGACGATAAAGCATGCATTGCTGCAAAAATAGAATCAATCAAAGGAATGGATTACGTTAGAAATTCCTACAAGAATGACGCGAGATTAATGACTGCGAGAGGAGATTTGTTTGTGGAAGTAAAAAGACCCCATAACATACTTGAAGCAATAGAAACAATAATCCAAAATGATCCAGAAGCAATAGCTGCCTCAAGAATCTTATCCTCGCTAGCAACATCCCTTGAGCCAGAATGCAATGACATAACTGATGTTGGCTACTTAATAAGCAAAGGATACAAAACCTTTATGCTGGGAGACGAAGTCTGCCTGAGAAGGGAAAGCGTGATAAGTGCACTAAACCTTTTAGAAGCAATATTTGACAGGTATGAAAAGAAAAGCATTTAGTGACTTTTACAACACCATCTCTGGTTTCATACAAGGATAATGAGCCATCATTTTCTGCATCACAGAATCATCGCCAAGAACAATCACAGCACCGCCAGAACCGGCAACTTTTGCACCGATAGCCCCATACTCCAATGCCTGTTTTATAATTTTCAAATCAACAGAAAGATGCGGACTGAGTGCTTCCCTTAACAGTGTATTTTGATTCATAAGCTCACCTGTCTTTTTCCAGTCTCCTGCTTCCAAAGGAGCAACACCCTGTTCTGCCAAAGCCGCAATCTCATCCATCCTTTCTTTAATCTGGTATTCGCCACGAAGAAATCTTGAACGCAAAGGATTATGCACAGCAGCACTTGTTTTAGGATAAGTGCTTAAACAGAGAAAAAACGGAAAGTTGTTTACATTAAGACGTTTCCACTTTCCAGCAGGATCAGTCATTCGCAGATACTCCTTACCTGTAAAATCCATAAATACCATGCCTCCTAGAGAGATAACGTACCTATCCTGAGGACCTGCAGCCCATTTCAGCTCATCAACTTCAGCATGCAATGCAAGCTCAGCAATCTGTACAGGATCAAGCCCGAGAGAATAATGCTCATTCAATGCCTTCATTGTTGCAATAATTATTGCAGAACTACCTGCAAGACCTGCACCAACAGGAATGTTTGAAGAATATGACACCCGCATACTCTTGTTTTGGATACCGAGCATTTTTATCGCTGCTTTAATAAGATCATTCTTTCCATTGTATTCCAAAGTTTTTTCTACATGTCCATTTCCTGAAATACAAAACTCATCAGTATTCTCAACACAGGCGCATGCGTGATTACTGAACGTGAAGCTGATAACCTTGCCGCCATAAATATCTGAAGGATTACCTAATAAGCCAATCCGCCCATTTGCCTTAGCAGTAGTCTTATCTGCCATTATAATACCTTCAAGCATATTGCATTTAAACCTTATTATATATTGAAAGCTTTTTCTCAACAAGATGCCATGTCACCCTTGAAAGAGGCAACCCAGTGCAAAGAAAATCCCTATTCGGGCCATGAATGTCCACAATGCTTCCTACGTAATCATTCATGACTTTTGCATTTACCATAAGCCCATCACTACTAAGAACATTCTTCAAACAACTAAGATTCTTTACCATTCTTTTACTTCCTGCACCGAGGTTTGCAACACTTTCCAGCGCAGTATAACTCGTATTCCCAACACCAGAAACAAGAATAATCATAACCCCGCCAATGCCTGAAAACGCAACATCTGCTGCAGTCCTCCCAACAGCCACAGCATCCTGAAAGTCATACTGAGAAAGAATCAAAGGATGATTCCTCTCAGAATAACACGGTCCGGATTCTCTGACTTTAAAATCCTTAAAAATATTTGCAGGAATCCTGAGCTTGTTTTCCAAAAGCAGCTTTAAGTAAAGCCCCAAACGACTATCAGTCACACTATTATTCTTATGAGCATCTTTATGATACTTCCATCTCAACCCATTTTTTAAGTAAACCTCAAGATTATTTGCAAGATACTCTTCATCTTTCACACCTTCTGAAGCCACAACAAATAATGTTTTCTGCATGTCAAATGCATTCTGGCATTTGTCAAGAAATGCCTGCTCACAAAAACCGCCTTCAGGAGTAAGCACAACATGCGGACCAAGGCACTCGTCATTCACGAGAACACTTGCAGCAGCACCCCAACCGCAATCCCGCCCCATGCTTACTAAAATCTGGGCAACACCTCCTTCTTTAACAGAGCAATTTGTTGTATTTGTTCTGAATGAATAAAGATCCTGCTGCATACCAATAACCTTCAATGCCAAATATTTTGCAAACGTAGCATAACCCGGACACCTGTGAGTAACAAGCAAATCATTGTCAATTGTTTTTGGAATACCTACAATATAAAGAGGAATCCCTTTTTCCTGCGAAAATTGCCTCAGAATAATTGCCTTTTCCATAGTATCATTGCCACCATTCAAAAAAACATACTGAATATTGTGAGCAACAAACACATCAATAAGCCGGGAACAATCCTGCGCATCAGGAACATGTCTTGAAGTGCCAAAAGCAGGAGCAGAGTACTGCTTAATGTGGTTGAAATCATGCGAAAACACATCAGTAATATCTTCATTCAAAGCACCACGCATTCCACCCACAGCAGCAAAAAAAGAAGAGATACAACTGCGATACTCTTTCAAAGCATGATCAAACAATCCAGAAGCACTGCCATTAATAACCGCAGTTCCTCCTCCGCCACAAATATAAATCGCATTCGGTTTCATGGAAGATAGTTTCTCACAGGGACGCTCTTTGCATGATGCAGCATAACCTGCCACTCTTTTGCACTGCCGATAAATTCGTCAAAACCCGCATACATCTTACTGGCAATATCAGAAACTGGCTTAAACGTGCCTTTTGGCAAATCTATACATTGAGAAAATTGTGACACAAAACAATTAACAAACCGCTCATAATCCCTTTGCATCCTGCTAACATCAGCAAGAAACATTTCTTTACCATTTATCATTTCAGGAGTAATCTGCTGAAACAAACTATAAAGACATACGGTTGCCCCTACTTTCTCAAGAACATACTCCTGAACAAATTTTCGGGATCTGCGAGCATTACTTCTTTTCTGTATAACAAGTTCGTTGCTCTTTAAAACAGTTCTTCCATCCATAACATTCAAAAGTCCATAAAACGCATCATCAGATGCCCATGATAAAACCCTACTGCTGTATTCTCTACCGGGAAGAAATGTTGGGGTTGGCAAAGGAACCTTTGTGCTTAAGCAGGCACCTGCAATAAGCTGCGTTCTGGAGTCAACTCCAGTATGATCATAAACAAAATCATACCATTCTTTGCGTTTTTCCTCAGCAATGAATTCATCAGTAAGCGCAAGACGACCTTCATAGCCGCCTGAAACAACATTACATCCAGCATCAAGAAGAGCGCCATGAGCGCTAATGATCTGCTTAAGAGAATGTTCTGGGTGCGGACAGCAATCCCTATCCAAACGCAAAAACCAGTCAGCACCAACCTTTTTTGAGAGAAGAGCGAGCTGATTGTTATTGCCCCCATAAGGAACAAACAAGACACCTCTATCCCTACAATAGTTCTTAAGCGCTTCACGGCTTTCAACATCCCACACAGTCACAGGAAGCTGAAGTTTAGTGCTCAACAACTGAGCACCATTGTGCTCTGCATCACTCATCGGAAACTCATCAAGCTTTACAATACCTATCTCGCAACCAGCATCGTTACTTACACTCTGACAGAATCTTTCAAGAGAACTCAAAGCACCACCCCACTCACTTTGCTCCTCAAGAAGATGCCATGTAGCCATCCCAATAAGTATCTTTCCCATTTAAAATATCCACAACACAACATCCGCTTAAAGAACTAACGGATAAACAATATATTATCGGATATTCTAAATATATATTATAGTGAAAAAACATTTATATATTGAGCCGGATTTATGCATTTTTAGTGATACGCAGAATAATAAAACAAGGACACAACACTTTGACAATAACCCTGCCTAGCAAGTGGGTTAAAAATTACAATGTAAAACCCGGAGGAGAAATAAGTATAAGCGAAACAGGCAGCGCTTTATTAATAAGTGCGGAAAAGAAGGATGATTTATTAAAAACAGAGATTGACATTAAAGAACTAGACCTGCCAAACATATGGAAATACATGATGGCAGTTTACAGAGAGGGCTATGACGAGATAACTATAAAATTTAACAACACACAATTATATGAAAACCCGTACAAATACTTTACACCGTTTACTGTTGATGAAAAATACTACAAATCAAAACCGGATTTAACCCCTCTGGAATTTCTCCAACTGATGGCGCAAAGATTCGTCGGCTACGAAGTCATTGAACACCACGACAATTATGCAATTATAAAAGATATGGCCGAGGTATCAAGCAAACAATTTGATTCCTCGCTGAGAAGAGTGTTTTTGCTTCTGCTACAGATGGGAAATGAGCTCACAGAAGCAATCAAGCTAAACAATCCTACAATGGTAAGAAGAACTCACGACCTTGACAATAATGTGGATAAATTCCACGATTATTGCGTCCGTGTATTGAACAAAACCGGATTCCAAAGCGCAAAAAAATCTCACCTAATATTTTCCACACTGTTCCTTCTTGAATTGTTAGGAGACGAATTCAAGCACGTCGCATACCACATAATGCACAGCACAAAAGAAACAAAACTCATCGGAATAAAAACAATATCTCAAGCAACACTGCAACACCTACAAGATTTCTATCAACTATACTACCAATTTGACAGGGAAAAACTACTCAATATGTCAAGACAAGATCTTGATCAACTGTTCTCGCTTCCAGGAATGACAAAAAAACTAAACACAAAGCCAAATCCACGAGAGATAGAGATATTCAATCACTTCAGAAGAATAAGCAGATACATAACCTCATTAATAGAGCTACGCATAGAAATGGAAGTATGAACCTACGCAAACACCTGCCAATGCCTATCAAAGAATGCGTAATTCTTTCCCGCAGCTTGCTGCGTGCCATTTTTCTAAGTAAAAACTACATTTATTTTCCCACGGCTCTTGCGGCTTTGTTAATAGTTTGAATGTGGCTATCGTGGGATAAGTATTTCATTTGTTCAGAGTGTGGATTTTTCACTCACTGAATTATTTCCTTTTCAGCTCAAGCGTTTCGCGCTTTATGTCTGAGCCAATGCAATATGTTGCCGTAATCACCGCACTATATTGTGCTCTTAGCACTGAGATAAATGCATGAAAATCGCTTTCTTTGTGGAAAACAGTCTCTGCAAGAAAGTCATAATTTGATGCGGCAAGAAGCAGGTTATTGACGTTGGCATGATTCTCAAGAAAGTCCTGCACAATTCCTTTATTATCCCTTGCAGTTGCAATCGCCACAACATGCCTTGCATTATATCCCGCACGTTTGAAATCCAGAAGACAAGTATTACGTATTACTCTGCCTTTTACATATTTACTCATTCTATCGCACACAGTGGATACTGGCAGTTTCATTCTGACTGCCATTCTTTTGAGAGAGGTTCTTGCATTTCTTCTAAGTTCATTGATTACTGAAATATCTTCATCTCTCAATTGTAGTGCTTTGTCCTGACTTGTAATCATTCCAACGTTTTCAAACCCCTGTTAACCTGAGTGGAGTGTTTAAATATATACTTTTGGCAAATATAATGCTTATTTGTAATTATGTATTTATCAATGGAAAAGTATTTATAGAGTATGACTGTAATCCTTCCAATGAAACGTAAGGTCAATCTGGTTGGAATAAATACACTCACTGTCTCTCTTCCTGCAGATTTTGCCAAAAAAAACAGAATTAAGAAAGGGGATGAGCTATTTGTTAAAGCAGAGGGTAATGATGTTATTTATTCTGTTTCTGAAAAAGCGATGGACAAAAAGGAAATAACACTAAATATTGATAATTTTTCATACTTTACGCTGTCAAGATACCTAACTGTATTTTACCGCATGAATTACTCGCGTATCATATTATTATATAGTAAGCAGGAGTTGTTTAATGACAAAGAGGGCAAATATTTCCAGACAAAATCAACAATCAAACGAATTGTTGACAGGTTGATTGGTGCTGAAATACTATCGCAGACCTGCTCAAGAACAGAAATAGAATTTTTTATTGCTGATGAAAAGCAAGAACTTGATAAGATTGAAAGGCGCGTTTATTTCCTGATTAGAGAAACTCTTGATGAAATACTTGAAGCGATTAAAGGCAATTATGAAGAGTTTCACCGAACAATTTATGACCATCATGATAATATTGTTAAGTTCATAAATTATTATCTACGAGAACTTAATTGTGCTGGCTGGAGCTCAAACAAGAAATCTATGGCTTACTCAGTATATGTTCTGCTTGATAAAATCATTGATAACCTGCGGCATCTGAGCGAAAGCATTAACGAATTCGGCTGCTCTGAAAAGACAGGTAAGTATGTTGCGAACATATTTGACCTTTTTTCAGAGACATTTGCCATTTTGTTCAAAAAAGAGGATTACCAGTCAATCATTCGCAAAAATTATTCGATACGAAACAAAATGCTAAATGAATCCTTCAACCTCAAAGAATTCAATGTCATTTCAAAACTGTATCTTTTAACTCATTCACTTTCAGCGTTTGTGGAACTGGCTATCGTGAAGGAAATAGAAGACAAAAAGCAACCACTATAATCCGGGATCAACTGATAACTGTTTGCGAAAGCTAAGCCAAGAGTCCTTTGCTGAGACCCTGTCAGTTCCACCAACCATTGCAAAGAACTTATACGTGCTTATCCCGCTCTGATGAGACATTGATAATAATACTGCTCCTGCTGATTCAAGCTTGCCTATAACCTCCTTTGAGCTTTTTGCACGAATTTCTCCAGAACCAAGATAAACATACCTGCCAAGCACAGGAATGATATAGTCCGCAAGTATGTATGCAGGAGATGCGGCTGTAAGCCGAACATTAGCGTCAATAATATAATACTCGCCGTCATTACCATGAAGCACATCAAACCCTACAAAACCAACATAACCATGATTCGCAACTGACTTTGCTGCTGAAAAACCAATACTTAACAGGTCTTTGTTTGGCATGTCTTTGAGATGACAAAGAACGCCTTCAAATTCTCCTTTTGAGGAGGTGTCTTGCTCTGAATACCCAACATAATGAATGCTGCTATCTGAATTAATAAAAAACTGAATACCGAAATTTGCTTTTGCTGAAATATATTGCTCCACCAGATAGCATGCTTTTTCCTTGACAAAGCCATCTATCATACTCAAATCATGCACGATAAGCACACCATCCCCGGAAGAGCCAGTATCTTTCTTTATAACAAACGGAGGGCTCCACGCGCCGCTTCCACTACACAAACCACATAGTTCATCAAGAGAAAAAACCTGACGAGCAGGGATATTACCTGAAATCTTATGCAACAGCGCTTTGTTGTTCAAAGCAAATAAGGTCTCCGGAGCCACAACATACTGCGATGGATTGATAGCTCCGTAAGGATAAAGCACAAACAATGATGAAGAAGGAAGAGCATGAATGACATTCAAATACGCGCCAGGATCTGAATTATCATATAAAAGCAATTTACCGCTAAACTCCAACTTGAAAATAGAACGCAGATAATCCAGCTGAATAGGTGGTGCTTGCAAGGGCATTAAAAAACCCGCCCCGATAGACAAGACAGCAGCTGCAAAACGCATTGTCTCTGCAACAATAGTCTGATCACTATAGTTATTCTCAACAAAGGCATAAGTGTTATTGTCCTTTCCGCTTTTTAGTTCAGGGTATTTTGTAAAAAAATGCTTGTTCCTGACACAGTCAATTATACCTGCTTTTGTACTTTGCGAAACCATGCTTGTTTATTATGTTTGCAACTTTAATAGATGATGACCAGAATAAAACAAAATAACACAAATATGTCTGAAATAGAACATTTACGTAATATTTATAAACCTGCCTTATTTGGAAGGCATTATGAACGCATCCACCGCAGAACTGACTACTGAATACATAAATGAGCACCCTGATCTAAAACGATGCCTGAAAAAAGGCGTGATAAACTATTCTGCATTAGCAAGACGGATATCTATTGAATTAGCCATGACTAAAAAAACGTCTAAAGAAGCAATACTGATTGCCACCAGAAGATTTTATGAAAAACTAAAAAATGAAGCAAGCCATGAAGAACTGATTAAAAAAATAATTCATAACTCCGAACTTGAAATTAAGAACAAGACTGCAGTAGTAATACTTGAAAAAAACGCGAAAACTGAAGAACTTATTGAAATTCATAAACTTGTTAGAAAGGACTCAGGCACATTTATCCTTCTTGAAGGATCTGCGAGCGTAACAATAATAATTCCAGAGAAACACTTAAAACTTTTGACAGAAAAATATCGCGATGCAATCTTAAAATGCCATTCAAATCTCGCTTTGATAAACATAAAGTCATCCGCGACAATAGAACGCACTGTCGGAGTGATTTCATACCTCACAGATCTTTTTGCAGAACACGGAATAAATATTGTTGAGTTACTTTCCTGCTGGAAAGACAATATATTTGTGATAGCAACAACAGACGTTGAAAAGACAATGAAGTTTCTAAGATTCTAGCAACTTCATAAACTTCTTTTTATCTCTGCCTTTTACTTCCTTACCCCAAAGAACGAACAATCTGTTAATCCTGCTCCAACACTCTTTGGGCGCGATTTTCATCAAAGCAAGCTCAGTCTGATGTGGAGTATTTGTATTGACAAAGCCGAGAACATTGCTTATACGATGAACATGCGTATCCACAGTGATTCCGGGCTTTTTATAAACTTCTGCCAAAACAAGATTGGCTGTTTTTCTTCCAACACCGGGAATTTGGGTTAATTGCCCAATATTATCAGGAATCTTTTCCCTGAACTCGTTCACTAGCTTTTTTGCTGCAGCTATTACATTTTTTGTCTTAGTTTTATTATAGTTTATACTCTTCAGAATACGAAAAACCTTGGCGTAAGATGCATTTGCCAAAGCACTTAGTGTGCGAAACTCCCTAAACAAAGATTCTGCAACAGGAATTGTTGTTTCATCCCTGCTCTGCGCAGAAAGAATTGTTGTTATAAGTGTCTGCCATCCATGAGCCCATGAATCTCCTGCCAAACGCTTAGTGCTTTTACCATACCTTTTTTCTGCCAAACCTAAAATTTTGAGAAAGTATTTACGCTTGTTCATTTGAAAATCATTTCCTAAACGAAGAGCTCCCAAAAAATTCATACACAAAAATCCAGAAACCAATTGTGAAAACCGAGAGCGCAATAGTATACCCGCCGAATGCGCTAATTACTTGTCCTGTAATTAGTTCCCGCACGTTTTCTACAATCAGCAAAAGTTCGTGAAGAACAGAAAAAAGAATACTATAATGAAGGTACAACAAAGCACCTGACGAACGTTTTAAAGTAAGAGTCTTCAATGAAAAATCAAGAAGAGCAATAGATGCAATAACGCCTGAAATTACAATAAACCAATCAAACAAAGAAGCTTTAGCAGATACAAAAAATGCATCATACATGCCTTCCTGTGGAGCTAATTTTTCAAAAACAAAACCGATAAACTCCGCGAAGTTTACAATAAACATTATAGATGCCAAAACAACAAAAACAATAGCAAAAGCAACAACCCCTTTTGATATCTTCATGAAATCAGTGCTGAAAAACCAATATAAGAAACATTGCAAGAACTGGACAGTAATAATAATCAAATGTGCCCGTTATCAAAGAGTGTGTAATCCTTTCCCAGACCTGCTAATACTTATAAAAGAAGTTGTTGTTTTTCTACAGCCATTGTGGCTTGACTGGTAGTTTAAATGTGTCTTTTCTTGTTGTCACACCAAGCCCTTACCTTTTGTTTGCAACAGTAGCGCAACAGGGCACGAACTGATGTGTTGCTCATGACAATAAAAAAGGTTAATTGCATTAAAGTTCCAGTCAGAGCACAATAGCTGCATGGCAAATACTTTATTTGCCAAGAGGATTTTTAGCAAGAGCCACAGGACAAAAACCAAGCAGCATGCTCAAAATAGTGCATGGCAATCGCCATGTTTAAATAGGAGAATATCGGAACCAGTGACATGGCTGCAAGTATTAAACAACTACATCTAATTGCTAATACAATCAGGCAGGACATAATAAAAATGCTTGCTAACGCTGGTTCAGGACACAGTGCAGGACCATTAGGAATGGCAGATGTGTTCACTGCACTGTATTTTTCAGTGCTAAAACATCAGCCGAAACACCCTAACTGGGAGAATAGAGACATTCTTGTGCTGAGCAACGGTCACATATGCCCTGTATTGTATGCGACCTTATCACATGCAGGTTACTTTCCGAAAGAAATGCTGATGACACTAAGAAAACTCGGTTCATCACTCCAAGGACACCCACACAGAGGAACATTGCCAGGAATAGAAACAACATCCGGACCTTTAGGAAGCGGTCTATCACAAGGAATAGGAATGGCTCTCGCACTAAAAATAGACAAAAGAAAAAACAGAGTGTTTGTGCTGACAAGCGATGGAGAACATGAGGAAGGAAATACGTGGGAAGCAATCATGCTTGCACCAAAATACAAACTAACAAATCTAACAGTGCTTGTTGACAGAAACTACATACAAATAGATGGAAACACAGAAGACATATGCCCTCTGGAATCACTAAAAAAGAAATACGAAGCATTCAACTGGCTGGCTGAAGAAATAAACGGAAATGACCCCGGTGCAATTATAAAAGCATGCAACAAAAAGAACACAAAGCCAACAGCAATAATCTGCAAAACCACTCCTGGAAAAGGCGTAAGCTTCATGGAAGGAAAATACGAATGGCATGGAAAACCACCAAAACCAGAAGAAGCACAAAAAGCCCTGAAAGAACTCCAGATGCAAAGGAGGAAGCTAGAGAATGACTGAACTCCCGACAAGAGACGGATATGGCAAAGGACTGCTAAAATTAGGAGCAAAAAACAAAAACATAGTAGTCCTGACAGCAGACCTAGCAGAATCAACAAGAGCCCACTGGTTTCAAGAAAAATATCCTGAAAGATTCTTTGACGTTGGTGTAGCAGAACAAAACATGATAACAATCGCAGCAGGAATGGCAGCAATGGGAAAAATACCCTACGCATCAAGCTATGCTACATTCTCACCGGGAAGAAACTGGGAACAAATAAGAACAACAATATGCTACAATAACGTTCCTGTAAAAATCGCAGGATGCCACGCAGGTGTATCAGTAGGACCAGATGGCGCAACACACCAAGCAACAGAAGACATCGCAATGATGCGAGCACTGCCAAACATGACAGTAATAGTGCCGTGCGATGCGATAGAAGCAGAAAAAGCAACAATAGCAGCAGAAAAAACAGGACCAACATATCTACGTTTTGGAAGAGAAAAAACACCTTTGATAACAAACAACAAAACACCCTTTACAATAGGAAAATCACTCACAATGAAGGAGGGCAATGATGTAGCAATAATAGCATGCGGTATAGTAGTGTGCGAGGCAATAAAAGCAGCTGAAGCACTACAAAAAAGCAATATTAATGCGATGGTAATCAACAGCCCGAGCATAAAACCATTAGATAAAAAAACAATACTTAAAGCTGCAAAAAACGCAGGAGCAATAGTGACTGTAGAAGAACACCAAATCATCGGCGGCTTAGGCAGTGCAGTTGCTGAATTCCTGTCAGAAAACTATACAGTTCCAATAATACGAGTAGGAATAAATGACAGGTTTGGAGAATCAGGAAAGCCAGAAGAACTAATGGCAAAATACGGACTCAATGCAATACACATTGAAAAAGCAGCAGCAAAAGCAATAATGACAAAAGCCAGAACACAAGAACTAAGCACAGAATACAGAAACATACTCTCACAAGTACAACCAGAACATGCATTCCACTTCAAAACAGGACAAGTTGCAAGAAGCATACCTGAAATGGCAGAAACACTTGAAAAAATCCCTCAGGAAGAATTCAGCCACCATGTGAACGAACACAAAAATGACATCTGCCAATGGGTAAAAGACATATACGACGACGAAATACTTACGCATTTATTAACTGTGCACACAACAAAAGAGGAAATGACCGAAATCCTTAAAATGCGAGTAGCATTTTTACAGAGAAAAGTATGGTAAACATAATATTTACAGAAGTAGAGGACTGGGCAAAAGAATACATAAAAAACAAGCTAGCCACTCACACAATAGAATTTATTGACGGAATACTAACAGAAAAGAACGCAACAAAAGCAAAAAATGCAGAAATCCTCGCCCCATTCGTGGGAAGCACAATAAACGAGAAAGTAATAACTGCTATACCTCAACTAAGACTAATTGCAACACAAAGCACTGGCTTTGACCACATAGATGTAAAAGAAGCACAAAGAAAAGGAATAACAGTAAGCAACGTTCCTGCATACGGCGACAACACAGTAGCACAGCACGCATGGGCACTTGTGCTATGCATAAGCAAAAAAATAATTGAAGGAGTGCAAAGCACGAAAAAAGGCAACTTCAATCCAGTGCCTTACAGAGGTTTTGACCTTAAGAACAAAACAATAGGCGTGATAGGAACAGGCAGAATAGGCATTTCACTCATAAGACAAGCAAAGGGCTTTGACATGAATGTGCTCGCTTATGACGTGTTCAAAAACGAAAAAGCAAGCCAGGAACTCGGATTTCCATATGTAGAACTTGACGAACTCTTTACAAAATCAGACATAATAAGCATTCATGTGCCATTACTGCCAACAACAAAACACCTGATAAACAAAGAAACACTGAAAAAACTAAAACAAGGAGTAGTCATAATAAACACTTCCAGAGGAGGAATAATACAAACAAGCGCACTGATAGAAGGAATAAAACAAGGAATAATCGGAGCAGCAGGACTTGATGTACTTGAAATAGAACACGAAATCAAAAACCACAAAATACCAAAAACCGGAAGCGAATTAATAAACGAAATAAACGAACTACTAACATTACCAAATGTGTATGTAACCCCACACAATGCATACAACACAAAAGAAGCAATACTCAGAATAATAGACACAACAATAGACAACATAAACGCATTTCTAGCAGGAAAAACACAAAACAGTGTGAAAGGATAGCTAAGCTTTCAACTCAAACATTTTGAATTCTAAAACAAGCGTCGCCTAATGAACAGAACGAAAGCCCCGAGAACCAGAACAATCCCTGCAAAGATACCAAATAAAGAACTCCTCGGAAACGTATTAACAAGCCATCCCATAAGCCAAGGATTGAAAACAAACAAGATACTAAGCACCGTCTGCCTTCCTGACAATACAGATGCGCGTAATCTGGAAGGAATATGCTTGTGTATCGCATCCCCATCAACATACACCCAAAGCTGATGAATTAACAAGAGAACATAAGAAAAAATAATAACAAAAAACAAAGAATCAGAGCCCAAAAACAGCCATGAGGATGCTTCAAGAATAACAATGAATGCAAACAAAGAAAAATGAGAAAACCGCTTTAACAACAAAGGCAAAAACAAGCCGCCAATGGCTGAAAAAAGAATCTTAAACGAACTATACAATCCGAGCATGACAACTGGCAGAGAAAGACCTACAAGAATCGGCTGACTGGCATTATACCATGCTTCTTCAAAAAAGAATAAAGGAACATACAGCAAGAGCAATGATTTAATCACCGGAGTGGAAAAAACAAGCAAAACCCCCTCTTTGAAATGACTGAAAAGCCCTGCTCTTCCTGACGAATATTTTGGTTCTTTAAGAAACAACAAAGACAAAAAACCCAGAACAGCCGAGATTATAGTTAGCCAGTATGGAAGAACCGCGCTTGTTTTATAAAAAACAGAACCAAGAGCAACAGAAACAACACTGCCAATAGCACCAACAGCATCAAGACGACCAAGAATCACAGAATTCAACTTATGAGACTTAACAGATTTCAGCAAATCAAAAATCAGCGCTTCTCTTGCGCCGGAAGTAAATGCCCATGATGCGCCATTAAGCAGCGCAGACACAAAAAAACCAGTGACAGAAAAAGAATAAATCTCAACAAGAAAAGACAAAACAGAAAAGGCAATTGCTATCAGCAGACTATTCTTTCTTCCATACCTGTCAGCAAAAATGCCAGAAGGATACTCTAAAAGCACAGAAGCAATATACGTTCCAGTAGAAACAAACCCTATGTCTACAAGAGTGAGCCCTCTTGACTGAAAAAATAAAATCCAGATAGGCAGAACAAACATAGAACGCATAAAAAACTCAGTGAGATACAAAGGAAGAAGTGTTTTCCAAAGCATAACCAAATACTCGCATGCTATTATAAGAATGTTTCACTTTCTTTCTGCTACGGGCTTACATTTTTAAGAACTTTCAATGAAGCTCTGCAGGGCCTGATAGCCCTTTGTAGCATCCTTCTTACTTATAACCAACATTACCTCGTAGAATGCAGACACTATCTCAATCAGAGAAATATTCATTATTGCAAGCTGCTTAAGAATTGAGTAAGTCAACCCGGGAACATGCTGATAGTCTCTCATAAACCTAACAACAATTGCAACAAGCCCTCTTTCAAAATTAAGAAGTTTTTCATCATGCAAAATCTCAAGAACCTGCTTCTCATACCTCTCATTAATCAGAATCCTGATTTCATTGTTAGCATGCATTATGTTTAAAGTATCCCCGCTATTAATATCCACCAAAGATTCTATCCTGCTAAGCTTTGGCAGAATTTCTGTATTTTTTCTCACGATAATATTGCATAACCCATTCTTCATAACAAGCTCTGAATCATGCAAAGAAGGAATACTAACACTGCCAAGCTTTTGCTGCTCCATTCTGCGCAAAGCCATAGCAATAGTTGTTGACTTAATCTTCCTTCCTAATTCCTTCTCAACTTCAGACTGCAGTGCCTCGCTAAGATTTCCATAATGAATAAACCCTTTGTTTAGATACTCCCCTAATAAAAGCCGCTCTTCAACCAAATGCCTCACAGAGTCAGCAATTGAAACCATTCTAAATCTCCAATAACCCATTAAATACTACCTCCTTTATAAGCATTAGTGTAACGATTCATTGCGAGACTCTCCCGCAAAAGCTTAGCTTCATCTGAACATCTGCATTCTGAATAGCATTAATCGCCTTGCTTTTGTCCTTTGCCATAGTAAATTCCCATGCAGCAAAAAATGCAGGAGCAGCAATTATTGCAGCAAAAGGACCCAACACAAGATATTCTACAGTAGTTGCAATTCCAGTTCCTGCAAGCTGGAACGCTCTATGGACTTTTTCACCCCCAAGCTGACACGCCTTCAAAATCTCCTCGTAGTTCTTAATGATTAAATCATCAATAGTAATAACCACTGAATCAAGCTGTAAACTGCTGTTTGAAACAGGAATTACTGTCCCAGTATCATCTGTTACCCGCGCATAAGAATCACTTTGGAAGCTAAACCTTGCTTGTTCACACACAACATAAAACGGCGGCCTTAATGAATGATTGTTGATGCTGACACACCGGGAGTTCTCCTGAATAAGACGCTTTGTATTATCCATGCTTTCAGACAATTGCTTCAAGCTCAAGCTATTTATCCATGGAATTATTCCTGAAACACCACGAATTTGCTGAACATCATCCTCGCAAGTGCCGTAAAACCCATTCTGAACTTCTATACTCTTTGAATTAGCACTGGCATCCACAATAATGAATCCCTGTCGGGGAGGAGAAGTATATGTTTCTGAAATCCTTGATTTCACTTGAGCATAATCAGGAAAGTAAACCATGCTATTCAACCATCCTCTTTAATCCCTTCAAATGGCGATACCGCATCATACAACGATTTAGATACTTTTGAAAGCACTACAAATTCATCCCTGAGCTGATTTCTTCTAAAAAACTGCAAAGGATTTTTTAACTTTCTCCTTGTTTTTTCTTTTTCACTATCAACCTGAGTGTAAAGACCTCGCAGACTTTTCAATACAGAATACCACATGCAATTAACAACAACTGCGTTTATTTTTAACGTTTTCTCTGAAAAATTACGAAACTCCGATCCAATAATTGCAGCTTCTGACTCGTCACAAAACGCATCACCGCAATACTTGGCTATTCTCATGCCAATAGAATGAAATTGCATTGCTGCATCATCAATATCCTGCAACCGGTTCTTATTATGGACAGTTTGCTCTTTTATAATCCCCTGCAAGTTCTGAATCTCAATTTCTTTCTGCCTCATTGGCTGATGAAATGAAGTTTCAAGATCGCTTCGCATTCCAGACAATTCATCGTGTGCTTTAGCAAGGTGTCTTTTAGTAATAGCATATTCTTCTTTTGCATCTGAAAGAGCAGCTTTCGTTGTAGACAATTCCCTGGCTGTTGATCCCAATTGAGCAAGTGTTTGAGCCAGCTCTTTTTCAGTGGCTAATTTCTTTTTTTCTTTTTTATCCAGTTCTGAAACAACAGCCAACAGCACTGCATCTCTTTCATTATACTCATTTTCTATTCTTTTTAACTCATGAAAACGAGCATGATGTTCATTACGTATTCTTTCAAGATCAGATAAGGTTGTTGCTATTTCTTTTCTTGTTCCTTGTAAAATTAATGATGTTTCATCATACTCTTTTTTTGCAAGAGATGCCTTCACCAGTTCTGAGCGAGTGTTTTCTTCTATTGCCTTATCATACATTCTACCCTGAAGACGCCCATTCAGATACGGTATGTACATCTCCATCCATTGTTGCAACAGCTGAGGATTTTCGTACGGTTCTTTCGGAGAAGGCGTGTTTCCATTATAACGATATGCGACTTCAGCAGCAACCATTAGTGCACCAACATCAATAACCTGCTGCGCACTTATTTCAGGATCCTGAAACAACGTTCTAATCTTCATTATTGATTCTGCATCTGTCAAACAATTCAAATACCCGTCTATAATGAATAACTTATTCAAATCTATCCAGCCGTTAAAATATGCATGAGCAAGAATCTCAGTATTTGTCAAGAGTTTTCTCAAAGCAACTATAAGCATTTCCTGAGCAGGCGAAATAGTGCCGAAATAATCCTCATTTAAGCCAAGCACAGCCTCTTTAGGCGCAAACCTTTCTGCAAACTCCTCTAAAGATGGGGATTTGACTTTTTCATTCTTACCCCCCATTTTAGTATTCTCCTTCTACAATTCCTCTTGCAGAATAATACAGCTGCATTATTTTCACTCTATGCGGCTCAGCGCTTAAAAGCCCTTTCAGCCGGTTGACAATAAGCACAGCAGCAATTCTGTTAGGGATTGTCAATGAGGGCCCAAAACAATTATCTTCATTTTTAGGAGGTGCTGGCTCTTTAGTAGAGAGATCCTGCTCATCAATGCGCGGAGTATCTGAAGGAAGATAGTTATTAACAATACAAGAACTCCCATCAGAAGATGAGCCACCATTAATCAAAGGAATTGCATGCTTTTCAGCAAGATCCTGCATTATTAAACGCGTAGGATTGTTATCCACACAGCTGAGCAAAACATCTACTTTGTGCCCATGAAGATAGCTATCCCAAGACAAATCAAACCGTGAATTATGCGAAACATACCTTCCTTTTCTATTCACCCTCTTCATCTTATCAGCCAACGTTTGCGCCTTGTACGTCTTGGGCGAATTATAATACCATATCTGGTTCCCTAAATTTCCTAGTTCTACCAAATCAAAGTCAACAATAGCCAAGTTCTGAACTCCAGTGCATGCGCAAAGCCGCCCAACATTACTGCCAATGGCTCCTGCACCTACCATCAAAACAGGAATATCTATTGTTTCACTGTTTTCACGAATCCCTCCATAATAAAACCTGCGCAACTGTGCATCATACTTTAACGGCATAACCATCTTACGAATCTCTTCCATTATCAAAGAAGAAACAAGAGAAGCATTCAGAAAACCAGATGGTTTTCTAGCATAATCCTTTGCATGAAAACCAAGAACGTCATCCAGATTATCCTCCTCAAATGCAAAATTCGTTACAACCAAACAATTATTTGTAGAAGCCCCAGAGATGACACGAACGGCTTTGCTTTTCGCATACTGCACGCATGCAGTTTTACTTCTCAAATCATTCGTCATATCCACAATCAAGTCCACCTTATCAGAAAAAAACGAACCAGTATCTGCGTCTGACATGACCTTTTTGCCAATCGGCTCTATGACAACATCAGAATTCATTTGAGCACATAGCCAACTAAGATGCTCAACCCGTTTACTGCTTTTATTGCAGTTCTCAACAAACCATTCAGAACCATCCATCTCTTCTTCTCCAATCATTACAATTCGGGTATAACCCATTTCTGCTAAACCAATCGCGAGCTCGCACCCGGCATTATTTGCTCCTACAATTACAATGCCAGCATCAGCTATTTTTCCCTGATCCCAACCTCGCAATTTTGCCTGCCGCGAATACCTCTCCTGCACCATGTTCAGACCCCCCCGTTCAGACGAACTCTTTCAGAGATTTCCCTCTCAATAAGCGCAGTCATTTCCTTTTGATTAATATCTGAACCACTATCATCTTTAATCAGGTCCATACCTACTTTACCTGTTGCTTTGATTGGCCTAGCTAAGCCAGGATACCATAAAAAATACGTTGCCTCAACATAATTCTCGCCTTTAGAATTTACAACAAGGGAATGCGCAATACCCTCTGAATACAGAACCTCCTCCTCAAGCCGCCCAACACTAACACCGCAATGCTCTAAATCAGTTTTAACAAAAACTATCGCTCCATCCACAGGAACCTTCCAATATGACTTTTCAAAAGGAAAAGCCAGCTGCCCTACAAATGCCTGTGCTTTTTTGTTCGGCACTATTGTTACAATGCCGCTTTTGGATCTAACCTGATAACCTATCTTATGAGATGTATCAATAACTATTGTGTAATCTTCACTTTTAGGATTGTATTCCACAGAAACAGAATAAGGCCGGTTTGAAACAGTATACCCATCATGCATTGTTACGCATACATCTCTTTTTGTGTTTGAAGCAAGATAAACTGCTGATTTTTCAAGCTCGCCATCATCAATTGGAGAATGATGCGCTTCAATAGCAGAACCATGACTGTGCCACAAGCCAACGCACTTAAGCTTTTTATTGTCTATTTCATCCATTGTTCGCGCCAAACCATCAGCAGTTATGTGCGCATGATCTGCAGTAACTATTTGTTCGTAAGCAAGCATAACCTCTTTTGCAATGCCATCATTGTTGTTTTCAGGAGCTGTCAAAAGACCAATGCACTCGGTAGATGACTTAAAACGCTCGCAAACCTTAAACGCGTATAATACCGCTTTACGATACGCGTGTTCTGTTATCCTGAGTGATTTTGGTTTGTTCATTTTCATCAGCCCCTAATCTTGTTATAAGTTAAAATACTTGCAGCCAAACCATCCATATGAAGAAGAATCTTATGCATGCGTTGAATCATGCTGTCATTTACTGACTTATCATAATCTCTATGAACGCAAATATCGCTCGTTTCGGCAGGAACATACCTGCTATTTGCCCACACTACAAAAGTAGCATTATTACTATATTGCAAACGCTCTCTTATGTCAACATTTTTGTTATCTTTCTTAAGCCAAACTGCTACGCCTGCCTCTCTGTCTTTAAACGTTCTTTTGTTTATCATGTCAGTAAACGAAGGCATTTGACGCACAAGAAACTTTTCTGAACGAAGATAGAAAAAATCATTATACAAAATATAGCCGTCTTTTTCATAAACATTACCTTCAGCCAGTCCTTCATACTGTTTCATTAGCATGCTTAATTTTGCAGCAGGAGAGTCATCAAGAAATTCCTTTGCTTCCTGCGCGAGCTTTAATTCAAACAAAACCTGATGAGATATTTCACAATGCTCAATACGCTGCTTTGCAGGACGCTGAAGATATCTTTTGCCTTTATACATGACTACACACCAGCCGGGCTCTTCATTACTACTCAATTCCAAAGGATAAATCCTGTGATTAAGCAGCATCAAATTCTGTCCATCAAAAACCTTATCAAGCACGCCTGTAAAGGAGTCAGGACTTGCTTCAACACATACCTTATTCTCAGGTCTGCTTTCTTTCTTTGTATAAAATTCATTCGCACCCTCAAGAAAAGCAATACTGGTCTCAAGATCTTCTATTGATTTCTTAATTTCATCATTATTAAGATTTACGTGAGGATTTTGCTGACTTGCAAGAACTTTTATTCTTGCATCAATTGCCTCTTTGTTCCTTTTTCTGTAACGTTTTTCGCAAGCAGGCAAAGGTTCGCCAGAATCAAGTGGAAATTTATAACCCTCAAACCCAACATAGTTTTTTGGCTTTCTTGCTGCGAGATCTATAGAAAAAAGCATGCCGTCTATTATTACAAGAGCAGAGGTTGTTGCTCTTTCAAAAACCTCACTAAACGGCAGCATTTTGATACCCTACATCCTTTGGCTGAATAACTCTAACCTGGATTGAAGGAACTTCTGCGCGCGTATACAAAGCCGGAAGCCCAATAGTGTCAAGCGCTTGCGCAACTGCTGCTTTAGGGTCTGTTCTAACACTCATCATGTTAGAACCCGGTGTGGAAGATGTTACATACACTCTTGTTTTTGGATCATTCAAGCTGGCTGCCATTTGAGTACGCAAGCCATCATTCTTACCTGCTTTATCAGCCAACACTTTTTGTATAATCTCCTGCCAATTTCCTGCGCTTGTAATCTCCCTCTCTTCAAATGTTTTTTCAATCCTGTCAGCACTAACGTCTCCTTTCACTATAACACCTAATTGTCTTCCCATCTTTGTTCCTCCATTGCAGAACTCTGACTGCAATAATCTTACCTGACTAACTCACAGCCGAACTAGAATTGTTCGGCTGTAATCAAGCCAACATTTTTATACAAAAGTGTAATGATTGATAGCGGAACTTTTTGATAATGTGATTTTTGATGGGCATTTCGTGCTTTTTGAAAAAAATCACGTTGTTTTACAAAAAGACATGCGCGCTTTAGCATTTTATTATCCCTTAACCATTCTGGCAACAACAAAGCCACGGATAGCACCATCTCGTCGGTAGTTATAGTTGTTTCTTTGTTCATGCAGACAGATAAAGATGCAAAATATAAGTAGCTTCTTAACACATAATCCCTATGAATATGTATATAGTTATTTTTACAATAGGTATTTATACTGCGCGTAAATGTATGTTTTTTTAATGAGACGAAAAGTAACCCTTCACGGACCTGCAACATTAAGCGTGAGCTTACCTTTACAATGGGCTAGAAAAAGAGGCGTAAAAAAAGGAGACGAGCTTGATGTTGTTGAACAAAAAGGAGGACTTGTAATCTCTGCAAATGAGCCGATAACGCCTGAAAAAAAGATGGAGATACATGTCAAAGACGTAGACAACTTTCTTAAACGAATGTTCTTTGTGCCATACGCTCACGGATGCACTGAGATAAAAGTAACATTTGACGACAAAAAAGTGATTAACAAAGTAGAAAACGTTCTTGAAATGATGATGGGATTTGAGATGACAGAACAGGGAAAAAACTATTGTATTGTAAAGCAAGTGGCAAATGCAAACGGAGAAGAATTTGAGCCAGTATTAAACCGTATTTTCATCTCAAACAAGGCAGTAATGACAGAACTTCTTGAACTCATAAACTCAGATGATTATGAAAAACTGAGAGCACTGTCATTATCAGAACTCACTAACAACCGCCTGGTTTATTTCTGCCTGCGACTTCTCACTCTCCAGGGCTATAAAGACCCATATTACACCGGCTGCCTTTATTATGTAATACTAACACTTGAAGAAATAGCTGATGACTTAAGAGACATCTGCACGTGGATTGCAGATAATAAACTAAAATTGCACAAAAGCGTAGCTGAATTACTCTACAGAGTAACTGTTTTTTACGATGAAATCTACAAACTCCATAACTCATACAATCAAGAACGGCTCGTATCTCTAAGAAAACAAATAATTGATTTTTACACTGATGTAAAAGAACAAATACGACACGGAGGCAAGGAAGCAATCGTGCTGGGCTACATAATGAAAATCGCAGATGATATCAGCAATATCTCAAAAGAACTAAAATACGAAACATCAATAAAATAAGCATTCCACAGCCCATGTGCTCTGACTGCGGGCTTAACGCAATCAGGAGTATTAATTCTAATGAGCAATACAATTTGTTGCACTATGTTGCAAACACGATGCAAGCAAAAGGTAAGGGCTAAGTGTAAAGCCAAGACGAAATAATTTCAAATCAAGAGTAAAGCCACAAGAGCAGTAAGAAAATAACAACACCTTCTTTGATGCGTATTAGCAAACACGGAATAAATATTTATCACACGATACCTATATATATCGCGCACTAATTATGTGTATATGAAACGCAAAGTCACACTTCACGGCCCATCAACACTAAGCGTAAGCCTGCCTCTGGAATGGGCAAAAAAACACAACATAAAAAAAGGCGAAGAACTAGAAGTCATTGAAGAACGGGACGCAATACGAATTCTGGCTGAAAACAATGACGGCCAAAAGAAAGAATGCACTATAAAACTTCCTGAACTTGAAGCAAGACCAATACTGTTCCTTTTAAGAACACTATACATTGCCGGCTATGACAAGATAATACTAGAATACGAACAAACAACAGCATGGCACTCAAGAAAAAACCTTGTTATGACTATGCCATCACTGATAGCGTATGAGATAAAACGTTTACGCGGCTTTGAAATAATGTCAATAACAAAAAACAGTTGTACAATAAAAAGCTTAATCAGAGAAAGCACAGAAGAATTTGACGACAGCATGAAAAGAGTATTCCTCCTGCTCAAAGAAACAACAAATGATTTACCAACAATAATAATAAAAGGACAGCCGCAACTAAGACAATACGCACAAGACTTCCACGACCATATTACAGTATTACTGGCTTACAACCTGAGAACACTAAATAAAATTGGCTACAACAACAGACGCACAACCTTGTGCTTACATTCTTTTCTTTACAAGCTTGATGACATTATAGATCTTATAAAATACATGCTGGTAGAAATGGATGGAAAACTACCTCTCAAAAACAAAGAAATATTGCATATAACAACCGAATTTGCCAGCTTGTTTGAAAAAATAAGCAAACTATACAACAAGTTTAGTCTGGAAAATGCACAGGACTTTTTTGCATACAAGTATAAATTACTTACAAGAATAAATACCTTGTTTGGATCAACATCAAAAAACGAAAGAAGATACTTACACTATCTTGAGGACGTATTAGAGGAAATGCTAAAGTTGTGCATTGCCAGAATGGCTATGGAATACTAACTTTACTGGCCTAAAATATTATCAAGACCATCATGTTGCCCGCGAAGCTGCCTAATGTCTTCTTGTGTAAGCGGATGATTTTGTTCAGGAAGCCGGGCAGGTTCCTCTGGTTTTCTCGGAGTATTTGTAACCCGAGAAACATGCGCTCCAAAATTCTCATTTAAACGATAGGATGCTGCAACAATGTCGTCTCCAAGCAGATTCCAGGCATTCATAATCAAGACGTGAGTAACTGCACCTCTTACAGCGCCGCCAATAACACTATACTCCTTTGATTCCCTTCTTTGATTCCAATTATCTCCATGCGAATCAAAAGTAACCTTTGGAGGATCAATCAATGCAGCAAAATTTCTATATGCTGCCCCTAAACAAGCACTGCCTAAAGATCTCTTAACTGCATCACCAAAACCCATGAACAACTAATGTTATGCCAGCATTAATATTTAATTATCATTAAATACATATCATAAGTATTCAATGACTCAAGATTTCAAGTTTTATCCCATTTCTAACAGTTAGTTTTGCCCTTCCTCCTACTGGAAATGTTATCATCGGACTTGTATGACCAAAATCAACATCAGCGATAACAGGAATATGCTTAAGCGCAGGATTACTCTTAATAATTTTAGTCAGCTTTTCCTTTGTCATCTCACTGGCTTTCTGAAACCTGCCTATCACGATGGCTTTAACCTGCCTGAACTCCGGATGCTGAGATAAGCCAGTTATACTCCTATCTATATGCTGCGACTTGTCTTCTTCATCATCCTCAATAAAAAGTATGGAATCCCTAAGAGACGGCATGTACGGAGTGCCTTGCAACAACCTCAACGTGCCCATGTTACCACCTATTATCGTGCCTTCTGCTTCACCCTCCTGAATTACATACATCCCAGAATTTCTTACGAAAACACGATTTTCCTGATCTTTATACCATGAATCATCACTCCATTCAAGCCCTGGAATTATTTTTATCAGAGCATCTGAAAAAAGGCACTTCATAAAGTAAGTCATTGTGTAATCAAAGCCCTTCTGCATCCCAAACGTAGAGAACGCAGGAGAAGAATAAGTAACAAGACCTGTTCTTGCGTAAATCCCGTTCTCCAAAGCAGTAATATCAGAATAACCACAAAATATTTTAGGATTCTTTCTTATAAGCGCAAAGTCAAGATAAGGAAGTAACTGATGGCTGTTAAACCCGCCTATTGCGGAAATAACCATCCTTACTTTTGAATCAGCGAAGGATTCATGAATATCTTCAACTCTTGATTTTATGCTTGAACTGGCAAACTCATCCTTCTCCTCAACATGCTTTCCGTACGTAATCTCAAGCCCAATTTCTTTGAATCGTTGTTCAGCAATCATTCTCAGTTCAGGACTTATTACAGCAAGACTCCTTGCAGGAGCAACAACACGCACAACATCCCCCTTCCTAAGCTTTTGAGGAAACATACATTACAAATAGAAGCAGAACTTATAAAGATATACGATTCGCACAGTTTAATAACATCAGTTAGGGACAAGAGCGCTACTGTTGCAAGATAGTGCAACAGATGTAGAGCAGTATGACAATAAAATAATGCTGATACTCACCTCATAAGCCAGTCATGTATTTTTTTGCTTGTTCTTGTGTTAGCAAGACTTTTTGATCAATGTCCGCTTCTTCAAAAGATTTTGCTCCTTTAATGTCATAATACTTCACAACTTCAACACGTCCGTCATCGCTTCCAGCATCCCAAAAAGCATTGTTTCCTGTGATGTTTATTCCTGTAATGTTTCCAATACTTCCTTGGTAGCTTCCAGCGCGCCAAAAAGCATAATCTCCTTTGATGTTTATTCCGGTAATACGTTCTATGCTGCCTTTCTCGCTTCCAGCATACCGAAAAGCATAGTTTCCTGTGATGTTTATTCCTGTAATGTTTCCAATACTTCCTTGGTAGCTTCCAGCG
>JACQMV010000004.1 GCA_016203395.1 Candidatus Woesearchaeota archaeon
CGCGATAAGTGATTCGGTCTTTTTTGAACTACTGCAAAAAATAAAAGCATTCAAAACAGAAAAAGAAACTGCAGAATGGATAACACGAAAGATAGAAGAAAAAAATTGCGAAAATGCCTTCAATCCGATAGTGGCTACCGGAAGAAACGCAGAAAAACCACACCACGAACCAACAAATGAAATGAATAAAGGATTCTGCGTCATAGACTTCGGAGCAAAATACGAAGGATATTGCAGCGACTTAACAAGAACAATATACTTCGGAAAACCCCTGCCTTCAGAAAGAACAGAGTATAACAAAGTCATGCAAGCACAACAAACTGCACTCAGCACGGTAAAAACAGGAATAAGCATGAAAGATATAAACAAAAAAACAAAAAAACAGCTCGGAAAACAATTCATTCACAGCATAGGACACGGAGTGGGCATTGAAATACACGAACACGCAGACAAATTAAAAGAAAACATGACAATAACAATAGAGCCGGGAATTTACGGAAAAGAAAGAGGAATAAGAATAGAAGACACAATTATTGTTACCAAAAAAGGATGCGAAACACTTACGAAATCAACAAAAAAACTAATACACATAATTTAAAACTCACATCACAATCCTGCCAGCACTCTCAAACACATTGTTACCAAACATCACTGTGCCATTCTTCCTCAAATCCTTAATCATATCCCAATGCAAAGCACTCGTGTTTTTCCCACGACATTCCTTATACGACTGACCCATTGCAAGATGAACAGTGCCTCCTATCTTCTCATCAAACAAAATATTCTTAGTAAACTGCTGAATGTTATAATTACAGCCAATACCAAACTCACCAATAAAACGAGAGCCAGCATCCTGGTCAAGCATACCTAACAAGAACTTCTCATTCTTTTCAGCCCTCGCTAAAACGCACCTACCGTCCTTAAACTCCAAATAAATACCTTCAACCTCATTTCCATTATAATTCGCAGGAAGATCAAAAAAAACACGACCATTTACGCTGTTTTTCACAGGTGCAGTAAAAACCTCTCCATCAGGCATGTTATATCTGCCATCACCCGGAACGCAATTCATTCCACGAATGCTGAAAGAAAGCTCAGTATCCTTACCAATAATACGAACATCCTTAGTAGAATTGACAATACCTGCTAAACGATGAAGCTCCTTAGCAAATTCCTCCCAATCAATCAACGTAGAATTATACACGAAGTCCTCATACTCATCCAAAGACATACCTGCATCTTGAGCCAAAGCATGAGTAGGACTGTCAAAAATACACCATCTCGTGTTTTGAACACGCCAGTCAGAAATCCTTTTCACAACCTTTGCTCTAGAAGTCATTTTTGCAGGATCAATATTTGTGAATTCTCTAGTGTTATAATCTGCTGAAAGAGAAATATACACATCGGTTTGACGAATCTCCTCCCAACTAATCCTTGGAAAATAATTAATCTGATGTGGCTGCGCGTGCTTATAAAACAAGAAAGCAGAACCGGGAATAGACGCATGAATAACAGGAATAGCTCCTCGCAAAAGACACAACTTATACACCTCAAGCATTAACGAATCAGCAGCAGAATGACCTACAATCTGGACAAAATCATTCTTCTTTACTTTAGTGCTATAATCCACCAAAATCCCAGCAACCTTTTCATGCCTAGAATCCTTCATAAAACAACCTAAACACCTTAATTAAAAAAGGTTTCTATCCCAAATAGCTAAGCTAAAAATCCTCTGAACTTCGATAGTATTTTTCCCATAGCCCCTGCTAATGCTTATCTTAAATTACCTGAGTTTTCCCTATTGTTTAAAATTAGGTTATACCCTATCGGCAGGTCATGTGCTCTGACTGTGAACTTTAACGTAATTAACTCTTTTTAATTGACATGAGCAATACCATTTGTTGCAATCTGTTGCAAGCACAACGCAAGCACATGGTAAGGGCTAAGTGTAACGACAAGAGGAGATAATTTCAAATCATGAGCCAAGCCACGAGAGCTGCGGGAAAATATTTGCATAAGCCCCATACCCTAAGATTATTATTAACGGCTGTGGAAAAAGAACTACGTGCTATGCTCGCAAGAGGGGAAAAGCGCGTCATCATCACTATTAACCCCTTCAAACTCCCCATCAGTCAAAACCTTCTGAAGATCAATGCCGATATATTCAATACGATACACAGAATTTCTAGTGGTTACAACCAAAACGTTACCTTCACTTTTTACCTTAGTCACTATGGATGTCTTCCACACTTCTCTGTTAGGAAGAGGAAGAGACAATGTATCTCCTTCAGAAATAAACGGCTGGTTGTAACGAATATACTGCCACAAACCCAAAGGTATGCTACTATCCTTGGTTAGCATGGAGATCTCCTTGCCATTACGGTAATAGACAATCTTTTGACATGATGGAAGCATAATGCTAAGAAAGCACATTCAAAATAAAAGGGTATCCAATAGCTTTATAAACCTCTGAGGAACAATAATTACATGGCAGAAGAGCAGTTACTAGCACCACAGGATCAATACCTAAAGAGCGGTATACACATAGGAACAAAGTTCAAAACTGGCTACATGGACAAATTCATATACAAAACAAGAACAGATGGACTAAGCGTGCTCAATCTTGCAAAGATAGATGAAAGAATACGACTGGCATCAAGAATTCTTGCACAGTATGAACCGCAGGATATTTTAGTAGTAAGCAGAAGAGAAAATGGATGGAAAGCAGTAAAAGCATTTGGAAAATCAACAGGTGCAAACGTGTTTGCAGGAAGATACCCTCCTGGAACACTAACAAACCCAAGCAACGAAAACTATTCAGAAGTAAAAGTAATACTCGTAACTGACAGCTGGCCAGACCGCAACGCAATAATGGACGCAATGGCAATAGGCATACCTGTAATAGCATTATGCGACACAAACAACCAAGCAAACGAAATAGACTTAGTAGTTCCCTGCAACAACAAAGGCAAAAAAAGTTTAGGAATATTGTTCTACCTATTAGCAAGAGAATACATGAAACTAAGAAGTCTAGGAGAACTTGCAACACCAATGGAAGACTTCATGGAAGAGTAATACCATAATATCATGTTTCTATCAGAAAAAGACACAAATCAAAAGTGATTCTTGGGATTAGCACTCTTCTTGCTGTGTCGTCAATAAAATTATCCCCTGAAATCGGCATACACTGCTTTGCTGAATTTGAGAGTTCATAAGCGCACACATCCAAATTCACAATACAAAATGCGTTCGCTTCCTTTCTATACTCCTGCAAACGTTTTACTGCGCGCATAGATTCTTTTTCAATTCTTTGCTTAACATCACCATACGTTTCCTCCTCTGCAATCGGCATAGCGAACCGAATAGGCAGGTAAGCATGCAAAATCTTTGGAAACTTCCCGTTTTTTGTCAAAACGCGGCCTGGTATTTTGACATAATTTACTCTAACCTCAGTAGGATACGGCGAGCGGTGCTCTCTCCATTCGGTCATTTCTAGTTCTTTCTGTTCCTTGGACTTTTTTTTAACGTCAGGAGAAACCAAAAGTATGCTTAACGGCGATTCTTCAGCAACTAACTTTGTCAATCCTGTCAGGTTCACCTCAGCCATCACTGCCTGATTGGGCTGTCTGATAACAGTGTCATAAATCATTGCCAAGCCCGGCATTTTTCATCACCTCTTATTATTATCAGGTGATAACGAAGCGAAAGCTTTAAATCTTACTCCCCCCTACATACGTTATAATGATGGCGGATGCTTTGAAAAGAATCGGCTTAACAGACGGCGAAATAAAGGTATATCTCGCGCTATTGGAATTAGGCGCTTCTTCCACGGGCAAAATAATAAAGATTTCAGGGATTTCCGGTTCAAAGGTTTATGAAATATTAGATAGGTTAGCAAATAAAGGACTAGTTAATTTTACAACAAAAAACGGAGTTAAATACTTTGAGGATGCATCGCCAGAAAGAATATTAGAATATCTTGAAGAAAGAGAACGAAACATACGCTTAGATAAAATAAACATTCAAAAGATACTTCCCGAACTGATTTTAAAACAAAAAGCGGCACCAAAAACAGAAGTTAAAGTTTATACTGGCTGGGAAGGAATGAAAACTGTAAATGAAGACATCATAGCATCCTTAAAGAAAGGAGAAGAATGGTTAAGTATGGGACTAACAGCACAGCCAGAATCCTGGGAAATCTATTTTACAAAGAAACAACAAGAAAGAGCCAACAAAGGAATAAGCCACAAACATCTATTAAATGAAAAATATAAAGCATTACACAAACAGAGAAGGTTAATCGCGCACACCGAATTCAGATTTTTGCCAAAGGCGCTTGAAATGCCAATAAGCACAGAAATCTATAAAAACAAACTAGCGATATTTATACTGCTTAAAGAAGCACCAACAACTATAGTAATTGAAAGCAATGTTGTTGCAGAAAGCTTTAAAAAATATTTTTACCTATTATGGGCAACTGCAAAAAAACAAATTCATACTAAACGTGCTTAATCCCTTCTTGTATAATTTCAAACAATATATCCTTCTCAGGCAAAGAACGATGTTTTCTCAAAATCGCTCTTCTTCTGCCACCATGCAATGCCTGAAGCTCAATAAGACACTTAGATGCATACCTAACAATATCCCCGCCAACCATTTCCACACGATCAAGATAATTATAAACCTGATTGCAAATAATAACCGGAACATTATGCTTGCGACATATCTCATTCAAGCAAGTAATTTGCAAACCAAGCTCTTGATGAAAGCTGCCCTCACCAAACTTCCTTTCAAGACGATAAAGCATGCCAATAGTATCAACAATAATCATTCCAATATTGACTGCTACTTTTGACCTCATCAGTGCCTTAAGCTTCTGAAATGCAGAGACCTGCTCTTCAAAATTTGTAGGATTAAGAAAAACAATTCTGTCAAGAACCTTTTTATGATCACTAACAAGCTGCTTGAGCCGAATTATGGAAAAACCGCCTTCAGTATCAATAAAAATAACCTTTTTTCCCTTAGAAGCAATTGCAATAGCTGCTAGGCACGCAAGATTTGTTTTACCAGAGCCAGCAGGACCATAAATCGTTGTTATAGCATCTGACTCATACCCTCCATCAAGAAACGCATCCATAACCTCACAACCCGTAGCCACACGATGACCCTGCATAATACAAAACTAAATATCTTAATTTATAAATCCTCTGCAAAACACCTGCCATTGCCAGAGCATACCTTAACTGATCCTGCTAAAAATTCTAAATAACCTCGTCTTAACTGAGGTCATAACCTATCAGCAGGTCATGTGCTCTGACTGTGGGCTTTAATGTAATCAACTGTTTATTTGTCTTGAGCAATACCCTTTGTTGCAGCCGGTTGCAAATACAACGCAAACACATTGTAAGGGCTAAGTGTAACGACAGGAAAAGATAAGTAATGTCCGCCACTATACGTAAAAATCTCCTTTACTCACCATAACTGAAAACTTCATACGTTCTGTTACCTGTCTTTCCCGCATAAGCACCAGAAAACACTTTTCTGGCTGATGAAATATTCTTGTAAAGAATGCTTCTAACAGCAACACAATCAGAATCACTGCAGGGAAAAGCGCTCTCAGACCACACAACAGCACTGATCTTAGCACCTTTCTCCCACTCATTAACAATGGCAGGAACAGTATCAAGATAAAAATAATAAGGAACAAAATGTGCATCAGAATACACAGCAACAACAGGATCGGAAGTCAAAATATTCCCATCAATACCTGATAAGAAAGAATAATACTCTGACACAACAGGCGGCGCTGCATCAGAACGCCAATTCATTCTGGAATAATCCATAAGCAAAACAGGAACGAACAACAACAGCAAAAACACAAGAACGATCCTGTTAAACCTGACTTTTTTTACATACCACCACAAACCAACACCACTAATAACTGCCATGAACGGCAGAAACTCAATAGCAAAACGATCCTGCCTGTTAGGAATAATATGATAATACAAAGCAAGAACCAAGAAGAACCGGAAAACAGGATGTTTCCAGACAAAAAAAGCACCTACCGGCAAAAACACGAGAAGCAAAGGAAACTCCTTAGCAAAAACAACAGCATAATAAAAGACACCTTCTTTAACAAACTCATTGGAATTCTGCTGATGAGAAGAACCAAGAATCAAAGGACGAAAAACAGCATGCCAAGATTCAGAAGTATAATCATTATACATCACATAATTAACAAAAAAGAAAGGAACAGCAACAAGAAATGCTGCAATAAAAAGCTCTTTCTTCCACCTATGCAAAAACAATGAAATACCCATAGGAAACCTGAACAGCGCAGCAAACGTTGACAAAACACCTTTAGCAATAGAAGAAGAAACCAGCAATCCGATAGTTACAAGCAAAACAGAAGGAATATGCGTGTATAAATAATTAGAATAAAGGAAGAATACTGGAGAAAACGCCACAAAAAATGACGAAATAACTGCAACAGGAAAAGAAAACTTCAAGGCAATAAAATAAGTAGCAACTATCAACCCAACAGAACAAAGAATAATAAAAAGCTCACCCCAAAAAACAGGATCAAGCCCTAACTTCCAAAAAAAACCCAAAACAACCGGAAGCAAAGGAGGCCTGATTTGCTCCCACACCCCCGAACTGCCAAAACTAAAAATGTATTTTCCCATCCCGACATACACACTTTCATCCCATCCCGGAAGATGATACAAGGAAAGAACATACAACTTAGCAAATACGAAAAACAAAATAATCAAAAACAAAAGCCAATGTTTCAGCATTCTTTGAACTCGTGACATAATGCCTCCCCTAACATTTCTTTACCCAAAATCCCTTCATACTTGACTCCTTCAACAACAAGTGCAGGATACGAAGTAAGATTATACTGACTCTGCAAAATTCTTATCATCGGCTCATCAACACCAATATCTATAGGAAACACAAGCAACCTGTCGCCGTATACGTTCTTGTAATACGTCAAAAGAACCCCCTGCTCAGGACAGTCATCACACGAATCAGAATAAAAATAAAGAACGCTAACAATACTAAGGCCGCAAAGCTTTTTGCTTTCACCAGCAAGAAGCCAATAACGAAGATTATCAAGCAAATATTTCCTAGTCAAATACGCCAACTCAACAGAATTGCTCTCTTTATTAGTTACCTTTTCAAGAGACTCAGAAAGATCTGAAATAGCAGATTGCAAAGCCGCCTGAAGAACAGGACATGCTTTTTCCTGTTCAAGCTTAGACAAATACAAAGACTGAAACTGAAGACTGTTATACTCCAATTCCTGACGCCTGTTTTCAATATCAGAGCTCCTATACCTCGCATTATCAATCACAACACCCAAAGCAATCCCCAACAAAAAAATAAGCACAGTAATAACGCCGGCTATAGCATAATCTGCTTTACTAATCTGTCTCTGAATCACCATTTCTGCCTCTTCCCAATAGCCAACTGCGCAAGAACAATAAGAACTATCGCGCTTTTATCAAGATAATAAAGAAAAAAATAAGGAATAAACACAAAGAAACCATGAGAGAAAACACTCTCTTTCATTTCCTCATGCGCCCTCCAAAATATAAATAAACTAATCGCCATCATTGCAGCAAGAATAATAACCTGAGAAGCGCCTATACTAATAATATCATAATTAAGCGTGAACGTATTAAGATAAGGCAGAACATCAAAACCAACAAGAAAAAGATTACGAAGTTTATCAACCCAAGGCAAGAACAGTATATCAAAACTAACAACTAGCGCAATAATACATAATCCGTATGTAACAAAATTCTGAAGCATTTGAAAAACACCAAAATCCCCATACTTTTTATTCAGCAACAACTGTTTATACTGCCAAAGACACAAAAGACCTCCTTTATACCAGCGATTGCGCTGCTGATAAAACCCACCAAACGAAGAAGGAGCATTTGTGAAAACATACCCATCATTACAATGCTTTATTCTCAAATGATTCAACTGATGCCTATAACCAATCTCCTGGTCTTCAACCATATTCTTTTCATCAAAACCCCCCAGCTTATGCAGAATACTTGTACGATATATTGAAAAAGGACCGGGAGCAACATACTGGCAATCAATGCTACTGATAATCCTGGCAAGCAAAACCTGCACAAGGTATTCTGCCCGCTGAATACGCTGAATGAATGTTCTCGGTTTTTTAACACGCATAGAAGGAGTCACAATAGCAACATTATCAGAAAACTCCGCAAGCATATTTCCCAATGCATCAGGAGCGACCTCGGAATCAGCATCCAAACAAGCAAAAAACTCCCCCTCAGCAACACGCAAACCAGCATTCAAAGCACTTGCCTTACCACCATTTGCTTTAAGAATCAAAGAAAAATGCGTTTTGTTCCTAATAAACGATTGAACCAGCTTCACCGTATTATCTGTGCTACCATCATCAACCGCAATAACTTGCAACTTCTCCTTAGGATAATCCAGCTTATCAGCACTCTCCAACGTAGGTATTACTGTTCTTTCCTCATTAAACGCAGGAACAACAATAGTCACAAGAGGAAAATCATGAGCGCGCTTCTTCTTGAACACATAACTGTTCTTAAGCAGCTGAATAAATATAAAAACCGCAAAATACAAGCTAACAAAATAAGAAATCCATAACAAAACACTAATAATAGCATTCATTAATGAAATCAAGAGTCCTTATTTTAAATACCTAACGCTCATCCAGCTCAATCACATCACCAATAGTAAGCGTATTGCTCTCCTTCTTATTGACAACCGTGCTATCAACAGAAACATGTTCAACAAGCGCAATCTTCAACAGCTTCTCAAGCTTTCTTGCCAATTCCAAACCCGGGACAAGATGACCTGTCTCAAGCTTATGAACTGTGTTCTCCTTCTCCATAATCTTCTCAGCAAATTCCTTCTGAGTCAAATTCATTCTCTCACGACACTGCTTCAAAATAACAAAGAAATCATTCTTCACAGAATCTTCAGCCAGAACTGTTTTAACAGCACGCTTCTTCGGAACATTCGCGGTATGCACCACTTTGCCAAAACCAGAACAGTCACTGCACACATTCAAAGATGAACCTTCAACTATAATAGTGCAAGAAAACTCCTTCCTACCGCATAGCTCACACAAACCCATTACAATACCACGATAATGTACAAATATAAGAAACTTACCAAAAAACCTGCTAAAACATACTTTAACTGACTCTGCAGAGCATACTTTAACTGATTTTGCTGAAAATTCTCTGAACAAATGCTAAAGTATTTGCCCTACAACTTAGGCGCTCTGACTATGAATTTTAACGCAATTAGTCGTTTTATTGACAAGAGCAATACAATTTGTTGCAGCCGGTTGCAAACACAACGCAAACAAAAGGTAAGGGCTTGGTGTGACAACAAAACAAGAAGCGTTCAAATTACGAGCCAAGCCACAATGGCTGCAGAAACGTAGTATCATCTTACACGCTTATCCTTTTTATGTAGGGCTGTGGAAAGGCATTATCATCTCACACTCTTATTTTTTTGGAGAGAGTTGTAGAAAAATAACAATCTCTTCTTTGGTAAGTAGTGGCAACTGTAGGGAAATAACGACTCCTTCTTTTATTAGTATTAGATCTGCAATCAATTATTTACTCTGTTTTGCCTTTGAGCTTTGCTAAGTATCCTTTTATTATTTCTCTGTTTGCGCTATCGCATGCAAGCCATACGAGTATTACAGCCAGTATAAGGTAGAGCACAAAGATCAGTATTCCTTTGCCTGTTCCGCTTATGGTCTGGTACACAAGGGTTTGTCTGAGTAGTCCAGTTGCAGTTACAAATGGGTTTAGCTTGGATATTTCTATCATCCACGTGGGCATTGTTTCTATAGGGATTATTGTGTCTGACATTGATAATAAGATGACAGATATTGCTGTGCTTGTCAGCATTGCTGTTTCTTCAGTGTTTAGCAGGTAGCCAACGAGCATTCCTAACAAGATGAATAGTGCTGTTGTTATAAGAAGCACGAATATTGTTTCTGGGAGTCCTGCAATTACTTGTGTTTTGAAGAATATTCCAGATATGACTAAAACTATCAGTATCTGAAGTATTAGCAGTGAGTATATTGATAAGAATGTTGCTAATAAGTAGGTGTAGTTTTTTGTCGGAGTTAAGTAATTTCTTATCAGGGCTGGGCTTTTTTTCTCTAACAGTATTAGTGTTGGGGGCAGTATTAAGCTAGTGAACATTATTACTAACAGTATTAGTGTTGGGAACAGGTATTGGAGGTATGTTTTTTCTGCTACTACTGGCCGTATTATTGTTTCTATTGGTTGCGCTATGCTTCCGGGGTCTTTTATTGTTATTTTGTCTATTTCTGTATCTATATTGTTCATTCCTCTTTGTATTTCTGCAAGTGCGATTAGTGATTTCTGAAGTGCGATTTTGATTTGTTCTAATGATTTCCGGGAGGTTTTTTGTGCGTCTGAGAATGCTTTGACTTGGGTTTCTGTTTCCCGTATTTTTTTTATTAATGTTTCAAATAGCTCTGTTATCCGTTTGAATTCCTCGTCTGATAATTTTTTTGTTTCTTCAAGTCGCGTTTTCTGGCTTTCTAAGTCACTCACTGCTTTGGCTAGTGCGGCTTTTACATCCTCATTTGACTGCTCTTGGTAAGCAACATTGATGAATTGTTGTGCATTTTTTAATGATTCTTGGCCTATTGTTATTGCGTTTTCTATCCATTGCTTGATTATTTGTTTTTTCTTTGATAGCTCATCTATTTTGAATCCTTCGCTGTCAAATGCGGTATTAAGTTCTAATAGTTCTGCCTGCATTATTCCGGTTTCTTTAGTTATTAGTTCGTTGTCTGTTGTGATGCTGATTACTATGGGTTTTATTCTTTCAGATTCTGTTTTTGCAGTTTCTACTGCTTTTAGAAGGATTGTTGTGAGGTTCTTGCTTAGTTCATAGTTTCTTTCCATTACGCGTTGAGTCATCACGTTGATTATGGTCCATACGAGGTTTATTCTGCTGTGATCCACGTAAAACTCCATTGTGGCGTTTTTTCCTACAGTCATATCTTTTGAGAATTGAATGCATAAGTGCGTGTCTCCTTTTCTGATTGATGATGCGCACTGGTCTATGCTTTCAAATTTTGTTACTCTTATTCTGTTATCGGTCAACCGTTGGGTAAATGCGTTTGAGAGCTCATTGTATTTTTCTGAGTATATCCCTACAGAAACTGCATACGTGTTTGTGTTGTCAAATGCCATTCCCGCCAGGAGTATTAGCAACAAGGGCCCTATGAGGACTATTAGTGCACTGGTTCTTGCTCTTAGTAGCACGATTAAGTTTTTTCGTATTAATGCTGCTAGATTGATTATGTAATTCATTCTTTTTCTCCCATATCTGGCATCAGTGTTAATTGCACTATATCAGCATCATTTACTTTTTCAGTTATTGTTTTTAATTCCTGAATTGGTTTTTTTGTTGTTATTGTAATGTTTTTGTTTGTTTTTGTTTCTACGCTTATTTTGTAGGATTCTCGCGGGTCTATTTCTTTTCCTTTTCCGTTTTGTATGCGCAGTATTCTGTCGCATATCTTAGTCATTTCAGTTACGAAATGGCTTGCTACGAGTATTGTTGTTCCTAGGTTGTTGATTGATTTTATAAGATTCCATACCTCTTTTCTTAGTTTTTCATCCAGACCTGAGGTCGGTTCATCTAATATCAGTATGTTTGGGTTGTTTATTAGCGCACAGGCAATGTCTAGTCGTTTCAGCATTCCTCCTGAAAGGTTTTGTGCGAGAGTGTCTCTGCTTTCTTGAAGGTTTACTATGCTTATTAATTTGTCTGCATTTCTTCTTGCTTCTGATCTTGGCAGGTTATACAAGCTTGCGAAGTGCATCAGGTTTTCCATTACAGTTAAGTTGGGGTAGACGCTAGGGGTTTGTGTTGAAAGTCCGAAGAAACTTCTTGCATTTTGAACAGGTATTTCAACAGCTTCTCTGCTTATTGTCACTGTTCCTTTGTCTGGTTTTAGAAATCCTATTATTATGTTTAGTAGAGTTGTTTTTCCGCACCCGCTAGGTCCTACGATTCCGAATATTTCGCCTGAACATACCATGAAGCTTAGGTTTTCAATTATTCTCTTTCCTGTGAATGATTTCTCTATTGCATTAACGTTCAGTGCTCCGCTGAATCCGCGATAGGTATTGTCTAAGTATTGTTTTACTAGTTCTTCAGGCCATCCGTTGTTTAAAAGCGCAGTTTCCTGCTCCGCTCGTCTCATGTATTCGCTGGATACTATTGACTTTTAAAATAACGTGCTACTATTACATAGTGAGGTAAACTATGTCTCCGCACATGTTAAATGATTTAACAGAAAGCATTTTAAACCATGGTTGAATTAATATTCACATGTGGCAGGAACAATTCAAAACATTGAAAGACGTATTTGATTTTTATACAGAGCGCAATCTTTTCAAGCTCATATCAGAAGGCCACTTTGACGGACTAGAAAGCCCTATAGGTGTAGGAAAAGAAGCGAACACGTTCAGCGCACTAAAAAACGGAAAAAGATTGCTTGTGAAGATATACCGCTTATCAACATGCGACTTCAACAGAATGTATGACAGAATAAGAGCTGACCCGAGATTTGAAAATCTGAAAAACCAAAAAAGAAAAGTAATATTTGCGTGGGCAAAAAGAGAAAGCATTAATCTGACAAAACTCAACTTCTATAAAATGAAAGTGCCAAAAATGATAGCTCAACATGACAACATATTAGTAATGCAATTCATAGGAAAGAACGATCCAGCACCAAAACTTACACATGCTCCGCCAAAAAACCCAAAAAAGTTTTTTGAAGAAATAATAAGCCAGATAAAAATAATGTATTGCAAAGCAAGATTCGTTCATGGAGACCTTAGTGCTTTCAATATACTCAACTGGAACGAAAAGCCATACTTTATAGACGTAAGCCAGGCAACACCACTCACTAATCCAAACGCACAGCAAATGATAGAAAGAGATATCAAAAACGTCAGCACATATTTTAGAAAGCTGGGCTTGAACCCTAATGAACGTCAAATAATGAGCGACCTTCAGCAATGCTTAAAAACCGAACAAAAACAATAGAACGATGGCAGAAGAATACTCTTATGAGATAAGAATCCCCCAAGAAAGAATAGGCGTATTAATAGGCGTCAAAGGCAGTGTGAAGTCAGAAATACAAAAACTAACAAACACAAAGATACGGGTAGATGCAGAAGAAGGAAATATAACCTTAACAGGGAGCGATCCTGTGCTTCTTTTCAATGCAAAAGAAACAGTTAGGGCAATAGGGCGCGGATTTAATCCTGAAATAGCGAGGCAATTACTGCGACAAGATTATCTATTAGAGATAATGAATCTGGACACAGACAAAAAAGCGCAATTAGACAGAATAAGAGGCAGAATAATCGGAGAGAAAGGAAAGGCAAGAAAGATAATTGAAGACCTCACAGAAACAAGCATAAGTGTTTACGGAAAAACAATAGGAATAATTGGAGAATATGATACTGTGGCATTTGCAAGAAGGGCTATTGAAAGCTTGATAGCCGGCTCAACGCACTCTCACGTTTACAGATGGCTAGAAAAGCAAAGAAGAGTCAGAAAACAAAGAGCTATTGCAGAAAGCTTCTAGCTTGCATAGCTATTTTTCCGCAGCCAGGCTAATACCTATCAAAGAATGTGTTGTTATTTCCTAGCAGCCATTGTGGCTTGGCTCATTATTTGAACGCTTCTTGTTTTGTTGTCACACCAAGCCCTTACCTTTTGTTTGCGTTGTGTTCGCAACCGGCTGCAACAAATTGTATTGCTCTTGTCAATAAAACGACTAATTGCGTTAAAATTCATAGTCA
>JACQMV010000037.1 GCA_016203395.1 Candidatus Woesearchaeota archaeon
AGAAATAAAAATCCCACAGAGCGCTGGTCGCCTGAAACGAATCTTTAAAAACTCCGCGAATTTGAAAATACATTATGAAGAAGATAATTCGCAAACCAGAACAGGACCAGCATATTTTTAGTGAGGGGATTGATTACTCAAAAACAGAGAAAACATCTATTTGGGGAACTGGCGATAAAGACACTCTGGAACTTCTGAAGAAAACTGAAATTCGCGGAAGATGGTTAAATCTTGCCGCCGGAGATGGACGCTACAATCTTACCTTATTGGAAAAAGCCAACTATGTCGTCGCCTCTGACATTGATGAAAGTGCGCTAAATAAATTACGGCAAAACACTCCTAATACACTTAAACCAAAACTAAAAACAGAAGTTTTTGATATTACTAAAAAATTCCCTTTTGAAAACAACTCATTTGATGGCGTATTTTGCACAGGCACTTTACACATTTTTTCAAGAGAAATCCTAGAAAGCATAATCATAGAAATTGACAGAGTGCTTAAGTATGGCGGAAAGGTCCTAATTGATTTTGCAGCGGATGTTAAGAGAATAAGATGGGATGGTAAACCTTACATTATAAAAGATGAACCAAAATACACACTGGCAGAAGCCAGAACAACTCTTAAAGATTCGTTCAGAAAGTACAAAATTAAAATGTATGAATCAGACGTTCCAGAAGAACTTTTAAAAGAAGCCAACCCACCCTACAAATTTAGTTGTAACTTCATTTTGTTAATAGCAGATAAAAAAATTAACTGCTAACCCCAGAAACATTTATATATACTAATGCCGGCTTTTTAAGCAAATGGCGACAGAAACAGTACTTGGAAATGTAATTGCCTTTTTTGATAGATTAGGAGTGTATGACGTAATACTGCCATTCCTTCTTGTTTTCACAATAGTTTATGCAATGCTTGAAAGAAGCAAAATATTAGGAACGCGAGGAACAGCAGAAGGAGACACGAGAAAGAACCTAAATGCAATGGTAGCATTCACAACAGGTTTTTTCGTAGTAGCAAGCTCAAAAATAGTAGAAGCAATAGCAAGAGTATCAAGCCAAATTATAGTGCTACTATTACTAGGAATATTCTTCATAATGAGCGTAGGATACTTTTACTCAAAAGAAGACTGGCAAAAACACGAACTAGGATGGCCAAAACACGCATTCATCATAATAATGTTCGTAAGCTTGATAGCAATATTCCTCAACGCAATAGAATACAACCCGGGCTATTCATGGCTTGAATACATTATAGACTACATAACAAGATACTGGAACAGCGCAGGAGTAGCTGCAATCATACTAATAATCGGAATAATTATATTCATGTGGTACATAACCAAAGAAAAAGAAGGCAGTCCGCCTGCAAGAACAACCTAAAATGGTATACAACGCAATACAATACTTACAAAGCATCGGATTTATAGACCTAATAATCCCCTTCCTCGTGTTTTTCACAATAATATTCGCACTACTACAACGATCAAACCTGTTTGAAAGAAGAATAAACGCAATAATCTCCTTAGCATTTTCATTAATGATAGTGCTTCCTCACGTAACCAACACGTACCCAACAAACTTTGACCCGGTCGTAGTAATGAACCAAATACTACCAAGTGCAGGAGTGCTTACGATAGTAATACTACTTGCACTAATGATAATAGGACTAACAGGAGCACAAATATTCTCACCATTCTCAGGAATGATAGGAATAATCGGACTAATCGTATTAGCCATAATAGTGATTTATGTTCTAACACCACAAACATTCCCATGGCTATACTTCCTAAACGATCCGGGACTACAGTCAGCAATAATAGTGCTGCTAGTATTTGCACTAGTCGTATGGTTTGTAATGAGAGAAGATAACACACCTGAAAATGAAACTCCAGAAGCAAGAAATGAAAGAACCATAGGATCGTGGAGGCGATTCTTCGGATACCAATAAAATGGCATACGGCAGCATGACAAACGCAGTGCAATACCTGCAAAACATTGGCTTTCTTGACCTAATAATCCCATTCATACTATTTTTTGCAATATTCTTTGCAATACTACAAAGAATAAACATTTTCCAAAGAAACGGACAACCAGACAGAAAACTAAACACTATAATAAGCGCAGCACTTGCACTAGCAATAGTCCTGCCACACGCAGCAGGAGTTGTTCCAACAAACTACGACCCTATAATCCTACTAAACAGCATACTGCCAAGCGCAGGAATAACAATACTAATAGCACTGCTCGCAATCATCCTAATAGGATTCACAGGCGGAGCGGGCTTCACAACACCAAACTTACTCTCATCACTTGTAGGAATTGCTTCCTTAATAGCACTAGTGCTAATAGCACTGTATGCAGTATTTCCAAACAGCGCACCACTACAATTCCTCAAAGATCCAGTATTACAATCAGTAATTGTTGTTCTGGCAGTTTTAGGACTGGTAGTATGGTTCGTGATGTCACCAGAAAGACCAGAAAGAACATGGACACAATCATTCCAGAACTGGTACAGAACCTTTGCACCACCGGCTAACAGACCACCACAACCACCAAACCAATAAAAATGGCAACACTACTTGACATAGGACTACTAAAGGGATTAGCAGGAATATTCCCATTATTATTCATTTTTGCAATAATCTACGCAGTCCTAATAAGAATGGAAATGTTCAAAGACAGACAACTACTTGTAGCAATAATAGCAATTGTGCTGGCATTTGCAGGGCTATTAACTCCAGTAGTAGCAAGAACAATCGTAATGGCAGCACCATTCTACGTCATGCTGTTCGTGTTTGCAATACTAGCAATACTCGCATACAGCAGTTTCGGAATAAAAGAAGACACAATAATCGAAACACTCACAGGAGCAAAATACGGCTCAACATTTGCATTATGGATTTTAGCCATCATCCTAATAATAACACTAGGAAGCTTCAGCGAAGCACTATCACAAGAAAAAACATTAACAACAGGACAAAATGCAAGCGCAGAACCAAAAGGAGAAACAAAAGGTGTTACCAACATAATCAAGATAATAACCCACCCTAAAGTATTAGGAATGGCACTAATACTGCTAGTTGCAATGTTTGCAATCAAATACATTACAGACAATCCATAAACACCAAACTGTAATGCAATAAAGTTTAAAAGCACACAACGTATTCTCTACATGCGGGCTAGGCCGGGAAGGTAGCAGTCTCCTGCCTCACAAACCTGCTTTAGGTGAGGCCGAAGCTTGAAGGGCGGCTTTTCGTTTAAAAGCCGGTCTTGGACTGGACGAAGAAGTCCTGTCCTGTTGGGTGCCTGTAATAGGAACGGGTGAGGCGGGGAACCGAGCAGCCATAACTAGTATTGGTCATGCTTTCAGGAGTGCGGGATTGAGAAAAGCTCAAGAGCAACCGGAATTTGAATGAAAAATCCACCTTCTTGCATGCCCGCACTTTTCTCATAAAAAAACCTACAACGAGCAATCATCCACTTAAACAGTCAAACTTTGAATGACGCTACGCATATAATCCGTAAGTAATAAGTTGTTTTATAGCGGAAGACGCAAATAATCAGATAAAAATAGTTGCGTCATCCGAATATAGCGGCAGAGACAAACATCTGAAAAATTAATGTCCACCGCTATAGAATAATTCAAATAATGTATTAATTGTTTTGCCCTGCGGATTTAGTGCTCTGGCTGTGAGACATAACGTAAGTCACTCTCGGTAATTAGCAAAAGCCATAGCAAGACAGTGTTTACCTTCTCCTAATGTAGTTGGGAAGTTTATTTTCTTTGTTCTATTATTCTAGCTGCGTTTCACAAATCAACTTTTCCAAGGAAGCGAAGTGGCGCTCTGATTAATACTCCAAAGAAAAAGCTCTAACTGCTTTTTCTTATTTTTTTGCAAAACCCTCTTTTCCAACTCAGCAGAGGATTCTTTTCCAAAACATAGTATTCTTTCTCTTGCTTTAGCAATCATAAGACGTGCTTTAGACGCATTAACAGCATCACCTGTCTCAACTGCAGACATAGCAAAAATCACTGCATTTCTAAGTGATTGAGCAGCATCAGAAAGCCGGCTTATGTCAATTGTAGTGCAAGTCTCCTCAAATAATCCACAAAAACGGCTAATCTCTGCACTAGCCCTCTTAAGAGGAGACAACCATTTCGTAACTTCTGCAATACCTTCTTCAACCATTCAACCTAAAAAAAAACAAAGGAATAGTATTTATACCTTTTGTTGCGAGGTACGTATTTAGTGACTTTTTTGCCATAATCCCCTAATCAGGGATTCATAACAAATATATGCTAGATTGCACTTTACTGCTAAAGATGGGGGCTGTAGGAGCAGCCCAGATGAACAA
>JACQMV010000040.1 GCA_016203395.1 Candidatus Woesearchaeota archaeon
CACTTTAGACACAAAAAAGAGTTTTGGAGCAGTGCTTCGCACAGATACTCTCTCTTAGATCGAAATTAATATCTTGAAATTAGAGTAGGCATGACAATAATCAGAAAACTAAATTTGATGTATGTCCTTTATTTTAATTGCAAAAACACCGTTTTTAGCGATCAATTCCTTATAATTACCAATAGATTCAACAGATTTAATTCCTTCCTCAATATTATTGGTGCTGGAAAGTGTACTTTCTGTTCCTTCTGCTTCTAATAATTCTCTTACACTTCTGTAAAGTGTCTTTCTTTCGACAGTACATTTCAATCTCTCTTCACTACCAACTTTTTTAAAAATAATAAAATCTCCTTCTTCAATAAGATTGATAGAATTTTCAGAAAAATCATTTTTGTTAGCTCTGATTTCAATGTTTTTCTGACCTTTTTTAATCGCGTTAAATGTGCGTTCATATAAATTTTTCAAGAAAATTTTACCAGTCATCTCAATACAACCTTCTCATTTCACAATTTTTAACGTATTCTACTAATTCTGGAAATGTATAGGTGTATATGTAACCTTGAGGAGGATTGAAACTAAATCTATTCTTTAATGTTCTAAGAGGAATTGCTTCAATTAACTCATTCAAGTGTAATATTGGAAAAGCAAATGTTGATACTTTTAACCCTTTATTAAAGTCCGCATTTCCTACCCCCTCCTCAGGAATTTTAGTAGGATACTCTACTGGTTCGCCAACTTCAGCAATATACTTTAATCCAGAATCGGGACTTGTCACATAAAACCAAATCTTTTTGATTGGTTCTTTTGGTTTGTACCTTCTGAACTCATAAGTCTTTTTCCTACTTGCTATAAGATTGGCGAAATTTGGTCTGATACTTAGAAAGATATCCTTTGATTCTACAAAATCCAGTTGTATTTGTTCATTCATCTCCAAACATCTCCATAAAATAGTATACTGAATAACTTCTGAATAGTTTATATGATTCTTCTAACCGAGAAGACACTTCTTCAAACATTTTTCTAACACCTTCTTCTCCGAGTTGATCTCTAAAGTCATTATAATTTACTAAATATTGAGGAAGATACTTATAAGCATTCTGTTTCACATACGGAGATTTTGATAATTTAGCTCCAGACCAGTCAACAATAAGAGGAGCATAGACAATCGTTGGTAATTCATGCGCAGCGGTTCCTAAGAGAGACGCTGCCTTATAGAGTAGTTGCTCAAGCCATTTTGGCGTTATTTGCTTTTGTCAAGAAGCAGTCCTATTATTCCTATTGTTATTGCTGCATCTGCAATATTGAATGCAGGCCATATTTGGAGATTTATAAAGTCTATTACGCTTCCGAATATTATTCTGTCATAAATGTTGCCTATTGCACCGCCCACTATTAGTGCAGTCAGGTATGCGCACTTTTTGTTTTTGATAAGTTCTTTTTTGTATTTTACCAGTATCAGTAGGATTATGATGCTTATTAGTATGAATATCTCGTTTTTGCCCTGCCATAGCCCGAATAGTGTTCCTGTGTTCTTTATTACTACTGAATAATTTAGTGCTATTGCTTTTGTTATTCTGTCAATTATGAATATGATTATTGTTATCAGAATGAATTTAGCGCCAAGGGTATTTGGTAAATGTCTCACTTTTTTCTCCTGTTTTTTGTTCTATTCGTTCTAATCTTTGTAGTATGTTGTCCATTTGCGCTCTTAGAGTGTCAAGTTTTGCGATTATTACCTGCATGTCTCTTTCCATTCCTGAGTTTAAGACACTCGGGTTTTGGAATGTTTCTCTTGGTTCTACTGGTGTTGTGAATGGTTCTTGTCTGGATATTTGCGGTTCTGGAGGGAATGTTGGTGTTGCTGGTTCTGGCAGATCAAGTTTTGGTTCGTCTGGCAGTGTCAAATCTTCTTTGTGGTATAAGCTTTTTAGTCGGTCTAGCATGCCCATTTTTTGTTTGTTGGTTGTTCTTGTTAATATATCTTACGCACAACTGCATGGTGGGCAGGTGTTTATTGGCTGGGTTTGTATTGGTTCTATTGTGAATGGCTCGTTTTGTCTGCTGTCAGGATTCTGTCTTGGTCTTTGGTTAGGGTCTGCTCTGTATGGGCTTCTTATGTCTGGCTGTGAGGGTATTGTTTGTGCAGGGTTTTGTTGTGTTGGCTGTTCTATTATTAATGTTCCGGGTTGTTTGTCGCTTATTTCTTTGTATATGCTTCTTGTGTCTTTGATGTCTTGTATCACCCTTCCTGTTACTGTTTTTCCCGCTTCTATAACGTCTATTCCTGTATCGTAGTATTCGTTTACTCTCTTGAGTACTGGTATGCAATCAGGACAGTACTCGTATGTTGAGAATGTTATTCCCAACAATAAAAGTAGTAGTAATAGTATTATTGTTACTTTTCCGAGGTGTTTTTTTGCTGCTATGAGGAAGCCGATCCCTATTAATGCCAGTACTATCCATAATATCAGCATAATAGTGGTGTGTTCTGCACTTATTTAATATTATCGGCATTCTTTCAGTGATGCTTTGTTGTTTTCAAAGCATGCTTTATAGCATCCGCTTTTTCTTCCTGTTATACTATTTGGTCCTAAGCGCCATGAGCATGTTATTTGGTTTTGTTCAGATAAACACGGGTCTTTTGCTGTTTCGCATCTTCTTAGTTGGGAAGTGCACACTTTTGTAGGGTTTGCGCAATTGTTCTGTTCTGCTGTTACGATATATGCCTTGCCTGTGTTTTCCTTGCTGAATGTGTAAAACAATGACAGCGCCACAAAGAATACCACAAACATTATTGCCAACGGCTGGTTCATAACACCTGTGTCTGTTGTTAGTATAAATTTCTTTCTCATTAAGTTAATAAACCCTATCTGTTTTGTTCATTGAATGCGCTCATTGCAGTCTTTGGACGTCCGCAACAAAAGGGTTTTGCTCCGTGCTGGTTTTGATGTTCCTTTGAAAAACAATCGTGTTGTTGATGATGCTAGAATCCGCGAAGCTTTGCCAACGATAAATTACCTGCTTGAGCATAATGCAACAGTAATCATAATAACTCATTTGGGTAGACCTGAAGGCAAAGTTGTTCCTGCGTTGAGTGCAAAGCCGGTTGGAAAAGTATTGGCTCGTTTGTTAAAGCGCAAGGTAGTTACTCTTGATGATTGTATTGGTGTTGAGGAATATTTAGCAGGTGCAAAACCAGGCGAGGTGTATTTGCTTGAGAACTTGCGTTTTCATCCTGAGGAGAAGGCAAATGATGCTGCTTTTGCTAGAAAGCTTGCAGGGCTTGCAGATGTTTACGTGAATGATGCGTTTTCTGATGCTCATAGAAGTCATGCGAGTATTGTTTCTGTTCCAAAATATCTTCCTCATGCTGTTGGTTTGTTTATGGAGAAAGAGGTTAATACGCTCTCGCAACTTCTTTCATGTCCTAAAAGTCCTTATGTTGCTGTTCTTGGTGGTGCAAAGATTTCTGACAAGATAGAACTGATTAAGAAGCTTTTGAGAAAAGCAGATATTGTTCTTACAGGTGGTGCAATGGCTCTTTCGTTTTACAAAAGTATCGGAGTTTGTGTGGGAAACAGTAAAGCAGAACTTTATGATGGCGCAAAGAAGCTTCTTTCATCAAAAAAGATTGTGCTGCCTGTTGATTTTGTTGGCGTACGTAATTCTCGTCTTGAACGTTATGATTTCAACAGTATTCCAAAAGAAGCAGTTTGTTATGACAACGGTCCTGAAACAACAAAGATTTATCAGGAGATTATTTCCAAGGCGCGCACGCTTGTGTGGAATGGTCCTATGGGTTTTTTTGAGGATAAACGTTTTGCAAAGAGCACTGTTGAGGTTGCAAAAGCAATTTCACTGAATAATGGGCTTACTATCGTTGGCGGCGGAGATACGGTAGGATCAATTGAGGGTTTGAACCTGAAGTATTCACATGTTTCTACAGGTGGTGGCGCAATGCTTACGTTTTTAGAAGGTAAAATGCTTCCAGGAGTGAGAGCGCTCAAATAGCAAAAGCCGCTTTTTCAGCACACTTCAACTTGCGAATAAAACATTCAAATATAACCTCGTGTTAATATTATAATACTTGAGGTTATACATGACAGAGCCAGATAACTCTTACTGTATTGATATGTATTAGCAGATACGGGGATTACTTAACACGGTTCACTTAATTAAAGTGCCGCAACATTTATAAAAAACAACAGCTAGGCATTCTAATATGAAAGAAGTAGAAGAATTCATCAGCCAGTATTCCAAAGCACAAGTATACCTACAAGATAATGACACTGCAAGAGCATCACAAAAATACAAAGAACTATTGCAATTATACAACCAAATACAATTATTAGGAACAGAAGAAGATAAGCAGATAGCACACGAACAACTATGCAAACTATACTATCAGATACAAGAAAAACCAAAAAGCTTTGTGCCTTATTACGCAGCAGCAATATTCATACTACTCGCCAGCTTCATAATACTGGTAGAACCAAGCATAGTAGGACTCCAGATATTCCCTGAAACAATATATCAAGACATACAAGTAACCACACAAAGAAGCGGATTCATCAACGTAACACTCACAGGAGCACCAACAGGGCTAAAAATAAAAGCAACAGGAACAGGAAAAATATACCTAGTAAAAGACAAGAATCTGGTAAAAGCATGGGAAGGAGGCAGTGACTACGAATGCATAGACACGTGCACTCTAGACGGGATTAACACCAATAAAATAGTATTATTAATAGAAACAAGCACAGGAATAAAACTTGAAAAAATAAAATACACCTCCAAACCAACACCAAACAAGGCACCTTATTGGACAACAGAAACAACAACATACAAAACACCATTCACACTAAACCTAAACAACGTCTTTAAAGACGAAGACGGAGATGAACTGGTTTACATAGCAAGCAGAGCACCAGGAGTATTTGTTCAAATATACAACAACATGCTCAACGTAGTAGCAGAAGAAAAAGGAACATACTCAATAAGCGTGTACGCATCAGACCTTAAAGACGTAACAAGACAACCACTAACAATAATTGCAGAATAACCAAGCAATAACGTATTGTCAGAGCCAACTCCTATCTTAAATAATGTGCCAGTTTATCAGCAGCCATTGCTAATTCGTATCTTAAATGAGGTTATAACTTGTCAGCAGCTCTTGTGCTCTGACTGTGAACTTTAACGCAATTTGGAGTTTTATTGACAGGAGCAATACAATTTGTTGCAAATAGATTGCAAACACGGTGCAAACACATGGTAAGGGCTAAGTATAAAAACAAAACAAGAAGCGTTCAAACTACCTCTCAAGCCACAAGGGCTGTGGAAAAATATTTGCATAAGCCCCACACCATATGAGTATTTATTAGCAGGTGTGAGAAAATAACAACTCTCCTTTAATAAATATTAGCCGCTCTAGGGGAAAGAACCACAACGCATTTTCTGGCACTATATTTATATACTCAAATATTTGCCCACACTAACGGATGAAAGCGCAAGCCACAGTATTCATACTCTTGGGAATAATACTCCTGATAGGAGGAGCAATCGGCGGCTACTACATAACAAAAACAAGAGAACAAAGAACAGAAACACTACTACCAAAAATATCCGAACTACCAACAGAACTACAGCCAGCAGCCAGCTACTACCAAGACTGCATAAGAAAAGTAGCCAGAGACGGACTAAGAAAACTCGGAGAACACGGCGGCTATATAACCACAAAAGGACTAATAACAAACCCATACGAGCCCACAGGAAAGAACGTAAATGCAGTAAACTGGTTACCAAATACAGAAGGAACTGCATACTGGCACTACCTAAGTTCTGAAAATAACTGCGAAAAAACAGGAACGTGCGAATACTCAAGCCACAGGCCGGAATTAAGCGACATACAAAAACAACTAGAAGAATACGTGAATAGCAACATAGAAGCATGCATACAAAACTTCAACCTCCCCGGATACAAAATAAAACCAGAAAGCCAACCAAAAACTAATGTGAGAATAACACCAAAAACAGTAATATTTGTAGTAGAACACGCACTAAAAATAGACAAACAAGGAACACCACACACAATAAGCCAATTCTACTACGAAGAACCACTCAATCTGAAAGAAATATACCAACTAGCAACTGACATTACAAACAAACAGAGAGAAGACAACTTCCTAGAACACAAAACACAAGACATAATAGACGCATACGCAGGACTGGATTCTGAACTACCACCAACAAACGACATAAGAATAGGACTGTCAGCACCAGTATTCTGGACAAAAATAGAAATGATAAAAGCAATCCAGGAAATGCTAAAAAACAACATACCACTCATACAAGTGCTAAACACAGGAGATTATAACTTCATAACCGCACCAGCGGCAGTAAAAGACAAACAATTATACGAAAAAACAATGAACTGGGACAACGCAATAATGCTGCAAAACACGTACAACGACCTAGGAGCAGACTTTTTGTACTTTGACAGCTACACACCATACTTTGACATAAACTGCCGAGGACAGGTGTGCAGACCAGAAGGAATTCTCACAGACTGGTTCCCAATACCATTCGGATTCCAAAGAACAAGATTTGCATACGACGTAAGCTATCCTGTAATGGTAGAAATATACAACCCAGAAGCATTCAACAGACAAGGATACTACTTCAGAATATTCATAGAAGCAAACATAAGAAACAACAGGGCATTAACAGCAGAATACCAGGAACTCATAACCCCTCCAATACAAGAAGAAAGCGAATACTGCGAACAAACAAAATGGGAAACAAAAACAGAAATAACACTAAAAGACGGATACACACTACAACCAATAAATGACGCAGGACTCGTGTACGAGTGCGGACAAGAAAAATGCAACATAGGAAAAACAACAAACGGAAAGTTTGAAGGAAAAATGCCAACATGCATAGGAGGAACACTCACAGCACTACACCAAGCATACCAATCAATACACTACCCAATAGACACAGACACAAACACAAAAGCAGAACTGGAAATGTACTCATTCAAAGAAGTAGAAATAGACGCAAAAACATACCTAATAGAAAAAAGCGGAAATACGTACTTACTGGACAGCCAAAACCCAAGAGAACTACACAAAAACGAAGAAGCAATAATAACACTCACAAGACAAGAACAAACAATGCAAGAACCCCACAGCACAGCCGGACGCGTAAAAGGAGACAAGTTCGCACAAAAAGACGAACTAAGCAAAATACGATTACTCCCTGGAAAATACGAAGTAAGAATAATCGCAACAGCAAAACCAGAGCCACCATGGACAATACCCCCAGACAACAGATGCTATGATACTGGCTGGTTCAGCGAAGACTGCTTTGACATACCAAAAGAAGAAATCAGATTTGACAAAGACAAACCATTCCCAACAGGAGACACCACACTAGAATGGGAAATAACACCAAACATGCTCAAAAACGCAAAAAAAGCAACATTCAAATACATAGGATACCGACTCCAAGAACTGCCAAACAAAATAGAAGCATTAGAACCAATGGGCAAACAAGAAGAACTAAGCACAATCCACGCAAACAAACTGGAACCAGAACTAGAATGATAAAAACAACAGCAATAATAATGGCAATCCTCCTAATCACAATACCAATAGCACAAGCACAAACACTCAACATAATAGAATTCGGAGGAGCAGACAAAGTAATAGGAATAATAAAACCCGGAGAAAGCTTAATAGCAAAAATACAAGCAGCAATACCTGAAGAGAGAATAATAGACGAACAACAAGTCAAAATATTCTACGGAACAAACTTCAAAACAATGAACGAATGCGCAAACATAGGCGGAGAACTATACGAGTGCACGCTCACAAGCACAAACCCTCCAACAGGAGACTACTCAATAAAACTATTTGATGACGCACAAAAAAACGGAGGAACAGCACTACTAACAAGAAACATAAAACTAAGCGTAGACGCAATACCCCCACAAGCAATAATCTCATTATCACCCACACAAACAAAAGATGGAAAAACACAAGTAACCTACAAAGTAATTGACTACCTGGAATCAACAGGAGAACAACCATGCAAAAGCCCGGGAATAAAAAAACTTGAAATCAAAGCAGGAACACAAACAATAGTAAGCAAACAAAACCAGCCATGCAGTGTTGAAGGAACAGCAGAATTCGTGCAAACAAAAACCGGCTTCGTACAAGAAAAAATATGCGCACACATAACAGATAGCGCAGGAAACGAATTCACAGCCACAGACAACAACGGATGCGCAACCTTCACCACAGACAACCAAGCACCAATAATAGGCGAATTAACAATTAAGAAAAACGGACTCCCGGTAAGCCACCTAAAAACAGCCACAACACAAACAGTAACACTCCAGATAGAAATCACAGGAAACAACAACGACGTAAGCACAGCAACAATAAACGGACAATCAGGAACAAAAACCAACAACTTATGGACATGGAACAACATTCAAATAACACCAGCAACAAACTGCAAAATCCCAGTCACAGCAACAGACATACTAGCCAACACTGCAACAAAAGAGCTTAACTGCAGAGTTGAAATAGACAACCAAGAACCCGAACTAAAAACAATAAACGGAAAAACAACAGAACCAGTAATACTCGGAAAAAACGCAATACTAGAACTCATATTTGAAGACAAAGACGATCAAGGAAACCAAGGAGTAGGAATAGCCCCAGAAAACATAATAATAGAAGGAATAGGACAAGGAACGACAGCACAAGAATGCAAACAAGAAGGAACACAATACAAGTGTATAAGACAATTCAGCCCAACAACAGACACCACAACAACAATCACAATACACGCAGCAGACAAACTAGGAAACACAGCAACATACACAAGAACAATACAAACAAAAGTAACAGGGCCAAAAATAATAGAAGAACCAACAATAAACATACTCGCACCAGAAAGCCCAATAGCAGGACAAACACCAATACAAGGAAGCACAATAGAAATAACCACAACAGCAGAAAACTTTGCAACAGCAAAAGCAGACTTCACACAAATAGGAGACGGAACAAAAGAAGCAAGCTGTTCAGAAAACCAGTGCATATTCACAGGACAAATACAAAACACAGGACCATACACAGCAGAAATAAAACTAATATTCACAGACGAAACCGGCAATGAAAAAATACTGCCAATAAAACTGAACATCGCAGGAACACAAGACATAGCAAAACCAGACTTCTGGAAAAGCACACCAGAATGCACACCACAACTAATAGACAGAGAAACAGCAGAACTAATCAACCAAAAAGTATACTGCACAATAAAACTAGAACCAAACCACCCTGCACAAAAACCAGAAGTAACAAGCATAGAATTTGACAGAACACAATGCCAAAACGTAAAAAAACTAAGCACAATAGACCTAGTAAACAACGCACAAGGAACCACAACACCCGTATTAGTGTTCACACTCGCACAAGAAAAAATGGATGTTGACAACCTCAAAATAGAATGCCCGATAAGAATATACTCAACAACCGGAGAACCAAAAAAATTCGTACCAAAACCAGAAACAGAAATGCACAATTACACAATAGAATTCTACAACCAACCATTCGGAACAATATACGAAAAACAACAAGAAAAGATAAAAGAAAAACTAAAAGACGCAAAAGACAGCATGAAATGGGCAGGCACACTAAGAAAAATAGTCGCAATAGCAGAAGCAATATGCAAACTATTCCACCTACTAACAACATTATGGGACACACTAACAAAAATAACAATGATCCTAGGAGATGTAGGAAACGCACTCAAACTCTTCCCACCAACAAGTGCAGTAGGCAGTGCAATGGTACAAAAATCAGGAATAACCTGCAGAGCAGAAGAAACAGGAGCAAAACAACTACAACAAGAAAAACAAAGCTTTGCATTCTTTCACAAATTCTGCAGCTTTGTAAACTGCCAATGGACAGACAAAAACACAAAAGGCATCACAGCAAAAACCGGCTCAATACTCGGCGGAGGAACACAAGGACTATTCAACATATGCGCAAAAACAAACGAATGGCTAGGCAAAACACCATTCCTCGCAGGCATGCAATTCGGAGCAGGAGGAGAAACAATAAGCACAGGACAAGAAATAAACAAACAACCAAGAGAACCACAATCAACACTTGCTAAAGCAAATAACATCTTGAACTTTGCAGGAGTAGGAAATGCAAAAATCAACGCAATAAACACAAAAGAAAGCATAGTATGGAGCACACTATGCCTATGCCTCCCTGGAATAATCAACGGAATAGAAAGAATAAGACAAATGAAATGCCAAAACGCCCTATGCATAAAACGAGAAGTAGCACAACAAGGATTCCCACTAAGATATTGCGAAGAACTAGAAGACTACAACCTATGCGCATGGGGAATGGGAGAACTATGGAACTTTTTACCATTCTCATCACTAATAGACAGAATAACAAACGCAATAACAGAAATAGGAAGCATGCACAAAAACCCAATGGTAGCACTACAAGTAGGACTAGGAATATACTGTATGTGCCCTGACAGAGCACCAGGAGTATACACCATATGCGCAACAACAAAATGGGTATCACAACTCGCAGAAGCAGCAGTCCAAATAAAACAAATGTTTGACGCAAAAGGAAACTTTTTAGCAAACGCATTCGGCGTAGGAGAAAACAGCCAAGACTTCTGCGAACAACTAGAACAACTAGACGAAGGAGAAGAAAATGAAGAGTAAAACAATACTAACAATCGTTGCAATAATCTTAGTAATCACCCTAGCAATCATAATACTATACAAACCAGCACCAGGAATAACAATACAAACATGCAAACACATACTAAACTACGAATGCATAGAACAAACAAACCAGTTTGCAAAAGGAGAAAAAATATGGCTACTAATGCACGTCACAAACCTAAAAGCAAATAACCAAAACGAAATAACATACAAAGAAGAAAGAACAATAACCCACGACAACACACTAATCAAAGAAGCCAGCGGAAAAATCCTGGAAGAAACAAAAAAAGTCCCAAAAAAAGGAAACTACAACATACCAATAGCAAACCAACTCATAACAGACAAAACTGACGCAACAGGAAAATACGAAATAACAATAAAAATCACAGACAACAACACCAAAAAAACAAAACAAGCAACAATAAAAATAACACTAACATGAAAAAACTAACAACACTAATAATAACACTCCTAATACTTCCAATAGCCCAAGCCATAGGCAACGGAATACTCTCAACAGGAAACCCCACAATTACTGACATCAGAGACAGTTATGATGAGTATGAACCGACTCAGGAAAAACGAAACCCATTAGAAATCACCCCCTCACCAGTCACAATTGAAAAATCAACACAAGATATACTGCCGCAATTTGTCACGGGTAAAGAAACATCAAAAACCACAACAACACCTGAAACCATCACAATTC
>JACQMV010000041.1 GCA_016203395.1 Candidatus Woesearchaeota archaeon
AAACCACAACAAAAAACGAAACCATCCGATACTTCATCAACATATTCTGTTGTCTTATCTACAATCTTTGGAAGATAACAACCATTTTAGAGTGTAACATAACACTCCAAAACTTCGTCATAAAAACTGTGGAGTATACCAAAATAATTCTTAACTCCAAAAACCTAGCACCTTACGGATAGAAATAAAAAATCCGCTTTTCACCCCCCCACAAAAAAACCTCCAGCATAAGCAGCACTCACGCCAAAAAAACTCACTACGAGCCAACAACCTCCCATTCTAGACGAAGAGTATACATTCACCACAACAAACAACAACATCCCCCTGCCACTAGCAACAAAATCAACTTAACCACTTATTCAGAATCGAATCTACTGTTTCAATAGCACAATGACACAATCAGAAGAATCAGATGAACCGGATGACACAGCTGAAAGCATGATTGTAGGAGAGGTTAATTCTTTTAAGGACTTGTTTTACCATACTTATCTTGGAAGAGTGATTTCTTTTGGAGCAATAATTGTTGGATTGGTTTTAGGTTACCAAGTAGGTAGTTCTCACCTTGTAAAAAAACCAGAGCAAATTGAGCAAAAGCAAGCTGTTGGAAGTGCAAAACCAGACGTGTTTATTGAAAGAGACGGTGTAAAATACTTCTCACATGTAGATGGAAAGGAAATCTCTGATTTAGTAGGCAAATAAAAATGGATCAACCAACATTAGAATACCTGTCAAGAAACGTGGGTGAATTTATAGGGGGTGTGATTGGAGGTGCAGTTGTTGGATCTTCAAGTAGAGTATTCATAGGCGATGTATTAGTTAACCAACCTGAATTGAGCAAATTAGGATGTGCTGCTTTACTGGGTTTTGCCAACGATCCTTTACAAGTAGGTGCAGGATATTTAGGCATGACTTCTGAAACAAGCATGATGAAAGCTGCGCAAGGCGATATAGGAAATATTTTCGGATGGTATGTTGGCTTTCATTTGGGAAAGGCAATACATAAAGGAATGAATAGGGTGTATAGAAGAAGAGATTAAGTTTTTTGGTGTCAGCATTCTTAAGATACTTATACATAATCCTTATTGTTTTTCATTGCAGTAATGCAGGCATGGAAGTAAGTCTCAAGTTTCTACAGGAATTATTGTGTTCAGAAGAATTCATTCAGGGATTGGAAGTAGCAGTGCAGAAAACCAGAGAAACTGGTTTTGAAACTGGCTTTGAATTAAGAAAAACACCCGGAAGGCAGGAAATTTATTATCCAGAAAACATTATTCTGGGTGACAAAACCGTGCTTGATCCTGAAGAAAGAATTTTCAGGGAATTCGTGAGAACAAGAGACAAGATGCTTAATGCAAATCCTGAAAGCTGGACAAGCATGAACAATGCCCCAATAACTTATGATGAATTTTGCAAAAAACTGGCTGAAGAAGGAATAGGTCCTTCATTTCCCTATCCTGAACACGATGAAAAAACGTACAAAGCCACTGAAGAAGCGTATGTTCTGATAGATTTTCACACCCATCCAAGCGGAAACTTGCATCCATCATATGCGGATCTTGCCTGTCTTTCTGATAACAAGATAGCAAATTATGCGATTTTTAACAGGGCATTTCGTCCGATAATGATAATTGCAGCAGTATGCCATAATAAGACTTATTTGACACTCACTGCTGAAGCAGCTGAGCATCTGGTTTTTGACCCTGCAAGAAAAAGAGACATCAAATTCTTCAGGAGAATAACAGAGCGTGGCTTCCTACACTTTTGTATGCTGGTCAATTCGCACAAAACATATGTTCCAAGCCATTATATCAGTCAGGGCGTGTTTGAAAACGGAATGCTCAGTCTGAAAGGCTCACTCGCAAAATTCATGTGCGAGTAGATAAAAGTCGCTTGTTGTGATGGTTTAAAATCTCTTTTTCATGCGGCATAGACATTATAAAACATTTCTTCTGCTTTTTCACTAATATTGCCGGATACGCCCAGTAAACGCATAGCATGTTTTATTGTTCTTATTGCCCCGTCATTGTCTACCTTCACGAGTTCTTCCATTGTTTTTCCTTCAGGAGTAGATATAATATCATAATCAAAAACCATTAGAAGATTTATGTTGTGAAAGTTTGAATCCTGATAAATGCCGCCAACATTCAATACAGTGCATACCTTGCCAAGCCGCCTGTGCAGTAAATGATTAACAACCGCATAGCTTGCAGCCGCCCGCCTCAACGCTTCTTCTTTGAATTTGTGCTTTTCACAGCCCATTATTCTCATACACTTGTTCCACACTTGCGCATCTCCGAATTCCGGAAGGCGTTCTGGCATCAATGCTTGATATAAATAAACTCTATGCGCATTAGCAATTTTGTCAGGCACTTCTGCAAGTTCCATTGCCTTTCTATGCTCCCACATCTCAACTTCCTTAATCTTAACAGGAACTTCCAATGGACTGAATAATGCAACCGGGTTAATGAAAACATCTTCTGTAACACCATATGATTTTGCAATACTAAGTGCTCGATCATTCTGGCATTCATTAAATGCCTGCCGTAATTGCAGAGCATATTCAACTTCTTCAGCAAGATATTCTATTGTTGCTCCTCCTTGAAATGCAATAGGGAAATAAGGAGTTGTATTCGTGTACCTGAACGCAACACGAGAAAACCAACACCCTCCAACGCCCTTTAATACGAACGCAGGCGTATCTTTTGTGTGCAAGCTTCTACCGTGAATGCAAAGCATATCCATCACTCCCGGAATTCGCATAGGAATTCTATAAACATTCTCATCCAGATGTTCAATAGTTCCTGTTGAAACTGCCTGATTAAGCAGGTCAGGATTAACAAAATGCTCCCTGTCAAGTGTTGCTTTGCATAATACTGAATCTTTAATCATCCTATTCTGATAACCGGGCCATTTATAAAGTTAATTACTTAGAGGTGGTTATAAACTGCGTTATTTTTTTTGAACTATTTACGTTTTAATTATTCCTATTTGCTGCAGCACAGCTAACTGCAATGCCATTGCTCTTTCCTGCACTGCACGACTATCGTCTTCTCCTAGCGGAAACAGACGCTTACCTTGTGCCTTCATTCCACGACTACAGTCAGCCAAAGCAGCTTCTCTTGCAATAAGCGCAATAAGATATTGTATTGCTTCTTTGCATCCTTTTGGTCTTCCCTGAACTAATCGTTGATAGTCAGGATGACCTTCATTGATTAGGATGTCATCTATACTTCCGAGAGTGCTTCTTAAGTGAGCTTCATCAGCGCCAAACTCGCCGATATTAATAGCGTAAGGTATTCCTTTTCTTGCTCCTCCATTTCCACCACCACTGCCCCCGCTTCCTCCGTTAGGAGGACCTTTTGGTCCGCGTATTCCAAGAGTGAATGGATTTTGCGTGTATGCTTTTCCAAACATTGCCATCAGTTGCTGGACTATTCCCTGTGCTTTTGTTTCTTCCTGCTCCTGTTCTGCTCTTCGCACTATCTCTTCCACTCTTGGCTGGTACAGTTCAAGTATTCTTACTAACTCCTCAAATGCTTTTGTATTTTTATCATATCCTTCCCTGTTTTGAACTGGTCTGCAGAAGTTATCATCCACAAAACCACTTAGCTTTCCTGAGTTCCACGGAAAATCATCAAATTCCTCCATACTGCACAAGTCAGTAAGATAGACTCCTTTGCTGTAACACCCTATTTTTTCAGATACACCATCAGGATTAAGCCATAGCATTATGGCAAATCTTCCGTTAATAAATTCTCCTTGTTTTCTGAATTCAACAATAACTTTATCCTCAAGAACAATCTCGCCGTTTCTTGCAACTGGCTGTATTGTTTTCCAGCTGCCATCAAGTCCTACCTGGATTATCACTTCTTTTTCCCGAAGTATAGGATCATACACCTGTCCTAATGCTCTTTGCAATCCTGCCAGAGTGAAACTTTTGTTTAAAACAGATGGCTGGATGCCGTAAATTGCAACTCTTGTTCCCTGTGCAAACCCCGGTCCCAGGTCTCTTTCAACGATTCGTTCATCAAGAAGTTCAAATATTGCCTTGTCCTTTCCGTTTTCCATTCTAAGACAGGCATAGCTTCCATTGCTTTCATGAGTTCTTGTAAGAATTATTGCTCTTTCTCCTATGCTCCTCCAGGCATGCATGCCCATTGCTTTTTCACCCCTCATGTCAGGATTCCCTCTTTTGAAACCCTTTGCAATGCTGGCAGGAAGCTGCTCAAGAAATCCCGGACTCATCCCTAATGCAAAATCCTGAATAGTTATGCAATGATCATCACGGTTAATGTTAACTGCAATTGTAGGATGTCTTATTGGACTGCCTAAAATCCTTGATTTTGTGTATTCATCAACGCAATTTGTTATGTATTCTTTAAGCGCACTGACTGCGTTGGTGTATCCTCTGCCAATCTGCTCTACAACGAACATCGTATCTGCAATTTCATACGGAACATCTCTGCTCATTTCAGTCCCTCTTGTATTGGTGATGAGAGATACATCCACCTGTCAAAATCATCATCTGCCTTGTACATTGCGTGCAGTAATGATGTTGCCCTTCCAACATCTGCTTTTTTAATCCTGCGAGTTATTGCTTTTCTTGTACTTTCATCTTTTACTGCATCTTCCAGCTTTTTGGAAAAATTATAAAAGGAACGTACGACTTCGTCAACTGTGCTTTTGCCTTGTGGCAACTGCAATGGCATTCTGTTAGCAACCATCTGTTGAAGTTTCTGCACTTCTGCAACCAAACTGTCTGAACGTTCTTCAACTGCATCATCTTCGGCTTTTGCCCCATTGCAATTAAAAACAGCCATTTGAGTCAGTTCGTAAAGCTTTTTTCTGTTTGCAAAACTAATTCTGTCAATTTTTTGTGGCTTGTTAAAATAACCTCTCAATGTATCTTCAGCAATACCCACCATTGCTTTTGCTTTCTTCGGAGTTATTTCATTATCAAGCATCCATGTCTTTAGCGATATCTGCCAACCACTGAGCGTTGTTTTTCCCTCTGCTTCTGAAAGATATTCCGGCTTCAGCGATTCTATGCCAGTCATCCTGAAAAGCTTTGCTCTTGTGGGAGTAGTTAGCTTTTCAAATTCGTAAGCATCTTCTCCAAGAAGCCGGTGGACTGTATTGTGTGATATTCCTGCGGCTTTGGCAAACTTTGTCGGATGGTCTTTATGCTCGGATTTTGCATACCACTCCTTTAGTTGTTGCTGGTATTCAGGCAGACTCATTTGTTTTGTCTCCTTGCGTGCACTGCTTTTATCGCAATAACCTGAAATTGGTTCAGCTTGAGCTTTTTGGCAATTTCCTTGTAATTCATCCCTTTTTTTGTGAGCGCATTAATCTGCACCATGTCTGCATCAGTAATCGCTCTATGATGTTTTCTTTCGTAAGTTCCCATTGTTGCGTGAGCATACATTGCGCTCAATCTTCTTTCAGGAACATCAGGAAACAGCTCGTAGAGCTTTGTTATTGTTACTTTTCCTGCCAGCTTTCTTATTCTTGCTTTTTCTTCCTCACTCACGATGCCTGTGTGATTGAATGAATACTGGTCATTTACTGCAATCTTTCCTCCATTCTTCATCCTTGTGCTGAAGGATTCTTTTGTGACATTCCACTGTGGTATCATAACTACATACCCTTCAAAAACGCGTTCTGTGACATCGCCCACTTCTCTAAGAGTGTCTCTGCAATGCCGGTATATTTTTGCAGCATTGCCACGAGCACGTTCGCTTCCTTTAACTGGAAGAATAACTGCTGTCTTACTATCATACTTGTTCAGTATTATTTCTATCTGCGGCACTGTGGAGCCATGTTTGTGCAATGCACGATTTTCTCTGGCTAAACACTCAATTGCCTGATTTCTTCCGTAAATCATTCTTTCCTCCTGAGCTTGTAGCCCATGAACAACATTTCTGCCTTTCTGCTCCTGTATTCGTCTGCTTCGCCTATTGGTTGAGCGTCATAGCCGTTTTGTTCTGCATATCTTTTGACATACGCATTCATCAACCCGACCTGGTCAGTTGTTCCATAGCCCTCTGTGAACCTTCGGTCTTTTGTTCCATTTCCATTTGCAACCCGCTCTTGTACACGAGGACAATTATTTAATGTAACAAACATTACTGCTTCTTTAGCTATCAATTTCTTGCTGAACAACAACTCAACAGTTCTTATCTTTTCATTAGTAATCCCTCCATTGTAGTCTAAGTTTATGAGATTCCATTTTGATTTCTGCTTTCTTTTTGCGAAATGAGCAACTGCGTCGCAAAGATACCCATTATACAAGTTAAGCCCACGGAAAACCTCTCCACCTTTTGTGTGTTCTTTTCCCGGCATTATTTTTTTTGCAGCGCGAACTATTGAGCGCATTATCCTGAACTCACGGAGATTGTTTTCTGCAACAAGACTTTGCTTTGGATTCACGCAGTAAATGTCAGCAATCGCCAGATAACTTCCGAAATGAGCGCCTTCAAGCCCAAGATAATTTATTTCTTCTTTTGGCAGGTTATCAATTGCCTGTAATATTATTTTTGCCCGTATATCATCTTTAGGATACGAAATAACTCCCGGCATTTCTTTGTCAGCGATATCGTCCAGTGTTTTGTAATGCTTTGCGACATATCTTATCTGCCATATTCCTGCCATCGTCCTGTGCCTGCGGACAGTTACCTTGGTGACTCCATACTTGTTTGCTATTTCAGAATCTGACATGCCTCTATCAGCGTCTTTCAGCATTGACAGCTTTCCTCTGCCTTCTTTTTCAGGCGTGCCGCATAAATCTTCAATAAAAGTGCTGAAATTTCCCCAGTGATGAATGATTGCGTCAATGCTGGGTTGCCCGTATGCTTTCTTCCATTGTCTTGCAGTAGGTGTTTCTGATTCCGAGACTAAGTATTCTTTTCCCTGCTCCAGCAATTCTTCTTTGGATACTCTACCTGTTGTGCTGTCTGGCTTTGTGCTTGTTGTTTTCTTGCAGTGTGAGAAATACCTTGGCTGTTCAAGAATTTGAGGCGAAAAAAGTCTTGTTGGAACTCCTTTGACTTTGCGTAGTTCGCTTTGCTTCTGCAGTTCAGGATATTTGTTGTAAATCACATTCCAGACGACGTGAAGAGAAATTCCGAAATGAGATGCAATCTCTCTCATAGTAACTGAATATCCAACTGACGGGAAGCATTCTTCCCCACTGGCTGAAATTGACAGAATGCGGGGAGTGACACCTTTTTCGCGTATATCCTCACAAATTTCTGGAAGAGCATCAGCAGTTACTATGCTGCTTACATACGTTGAGGTTCTATCATTGCCAACACAGCCAGCAACAGCAGAAACAAGATGGTTGCAATTATTTCCTGAGAGAATAGGAAGAACGACTCTAACTTTATCAGTGCCTGCTTCTTCCAGACTTATCGGAAAATTAAATCTTGATTCAGAAATGCCTCGCGCGCGATGAAGGAGTCCTTCCTTCTTTTCAAACTCGTCAATTATCACCTGCTGAATTACGTCACGAGATTCCGCACGCTTTGCTTTTAGATATGCCAGACGGTATTTTTTAACGAAGGATCCTGCATCCTCAACCTGTGCTTCGCTAAGAGCAGCATGTTCTTCTGCGTGAGCTTCAGAGTAGCTGGCAAATAAAACTGAAATTTTTTCAAATGCAGCATTCACTAAATCAGAAGCACTCTTTGTGAATCTTTGCATTGCTGCTTCATGATTCGCAGGCGCACAGAAGTAATTTGAATACCACCCGACCATTTCATCATGAAAACGGGTAAGTTCAGCAGCAAAGCCGTCTTTAGAAACAACTTTTTCTATCTTTTCCTGCGCATGACTGAACAATTCCTTAAGCATGCTTTTTCTTTCTGCTTCACGGTTTGCAGATTCCTGTGCAATTCTGTTCAATTCCTGCTGTCGTTCTTGTGAAATACTATTTAGCCGGTGTTCAAGCGCGGATACAACTATGTTGTTTTGGTCTGCAATCTCACTAAGCTTCATAATAAAACAATAACCCGGAGATGCTTTTCTTCCTTCTTCATAAGATGTATATACTATCTTATGTTATTCTGAATAGTAGATAACTTGTGCTTACAACAGCCACGTAATTGTTCGCAACAAAAGCCATTTTTTAGTAGAAACTGCAGAGTTAGCAAGAATACCTATACCTGCCAAGCCCTGCTTTATGATGTTTTGAGCTGGCTTGAGCACTAATATGCACTTCACCACGCTGTTTTGCAATGTCATAAAGCGCAACTGCTAAGCGACAAGTTAGTTCAGTATCTGCCTTTCCACTGCTTCTTTCGTGCAAACTGACACGACACTGGTGGTTCTGAACTGTGAATCTTTGAGAACTGAAAAATACTGCAGTAACTCCGCCTATTGCCTGATGAACAGCAAGCGCAGCTCGTGATGGAGACAGCTCACCATCAAGGCATCTTTCGTACAATGCCTGTGCTGCATTCTGATACTGATCTTTTATGTTTGGCATACTCACTCACCAGAAGTATCAGAGCAGGAGAAAATATAAGTAATTCGCATAAGATATATATACAGAGCCAAATACTTAGGGAACAACCGATAACCTTATATATTATGCAGCTTTATTCAGTGTTGTGAAGAGAAAAATCATAAAGCTCGGAAGTGCAACACTGGTAACAAGTCTGCCTGCAAAATGGGTTAGACAATACGGACTAAAAGCAGGAGACTATCTTGAAGCAACAGAACAAAAAAAGGATTTGGTGCTATCAACATCAAAAACCACAGCAACACCTGAAAAAGTGCTTGATTGCAGGAAGCTAGACACGCGACTAATGAGAGAATACCTGATAGCTGCGTATGTTCTCGGCTATCATACTATTGAAATACTGCATGATGCTACAATACAGAACTATCGTGGTAAATCCTCAGTAAAAACTACTGACTTTCTGCAAGAAAAGATAGGAGAATTTATAGGAATGGAAATTGTAGAACAGCACGAAACAAGAACTGTCATCAAGGAGCTTACAGATATAAGCCCTGAGGAGCTTGAAAACACGCTGAGAAGAATATTCTACCTGCTGAAAGAGCTTGGAACCACAATCTACGATGCGCTCAAAAAGCAAAACAGAACATCACTAGAAGGAGCTGATGCGAGAGTGCAAAACGTCAAAAGATTCCAAAACTATTTCCTAAGAGTGCTAAACAAGCATGGCTACACGGATTTCTCAAAAACAAATTTTATGTTTGTGGTGGCTGACAATTTACGGCTAGTAAACACAACCTATCGCGTGATTGCAGAGCTTGCACTAGAAACAAAAAAGAAATATTCCCAAACATCCTTGTTGGCATTTGAACTAACAAACAACGCATTTGCAAAATTCGTTGAGTTATTTTACAACTACAAGCCGGAAACAGCGATTGCGCTAATTGAATTGTTTGAAAAGACAAAAGAAGCAATTGACGGTGATAAAAACCCGCCAGCACAAGACAATAGGATGTATGCTAACCTTTACGCAATCCATGCATTCATACAACATTCACTCAGAGTCAGCTTCGGAATGCAACTGCAGAATTAGGCAAATAATAAGTGTGTCATGATTTTTATCAGATTAGTCATAGCGAGGCGTTAAGCCAATTCTAGCTAAATTCTGTTTTTCTTTCGCTTTATAGCATTGCAAAATCACCTGAAGGGCTCTCTTTGCTGAAGCAAACTCTATGCCACTTTGTATTTGCAGTAACGTCAGTTTATCTGTTACTTCAATAACCTTTTTGTCAGTTATGTCATATGCTTCAATCGCGGCTCTGGCTTGCACAGCTGAGAGCCGTTCTACATTATAAAAGTCATTTAAATCATAATGATCTGCCAATATTTCTCTAACAAGAGCAGTTCTCCGAAATATAGTTAATCGTTGCTTTTCAAACTAACAATCTTTAGTATGTCTGGGAATGTGGCAAGCATTCTTTCTTCAGGAATAAAACTCAAGTTGTCAGCAATGTCGTAATTGACTGCAATCACATTATAACCGAGTGTGTGAGCGCCATAAAGTTCATCATGCTCGTGAGCAACAAAAACAACATCATCCTTTCTCAATCCATTTCTCTCAAGAGCATAATCAAATATTCTTCTGTCTGGCTTTGTTACACCAACATCCTTTGAACTAATAACATCAGTAACCATATCTGAAAGCCGGGCAACGCTTAATGCAGGTCGCATTTGCTCTGCTGTCACAGTAGCATCAGTGATTATGATAAACTGTATTCCTTGTTCTTTCAGATTTCTTAATGTGTTATGAACATCTGGAAGAACAGACAGACAAGGGTGCGCCTGATAACCGGCAAGCACTGACTCTGTGCTAGAATAATTAAGGCCGGTGTGTGAAAGAAACGCTCTCAATGCATCACTGTTTGAATAGTCTGCCACCGTCCGTGCTTTATGAGCATAAGGAGCAAAAGCTTTCCACAATTCCTCGCAGTTCCTACCAGTCATAGCTGCAACTGCTTTCATAAGCCCTTTTCCGTACTTATTATCCTCAATCAGTATTCCAGAAGCATCTGACAATATTGCTTTCACAGAAATCTTGTTCATTCTCCTGCCTGTTGTCTTGTTTTTTCAAGAACTCCTTCTATCCGTCTAATAGAATCTTCATACAACTGTTTAGGATTCAAAAGCCGGAAATAAACACTTATAGGACTTTCTTCAACTACAGGACTGGCAAGACCTGTTTCTAGTAGAATTTCTTTACTACCTACCTTGAAGGTGCTAATAACTGGTTTGCCGTTCCTTATGAGTATTGCCTGCTGCCTTGATTGAAAACTCATACAATGAGATACGGTTATGTCCACATCCTGCGAGTTTTTCGCACTCACAAGTTGAACAAGATATCGCTGGTTGAATATATCTGCATAATGTGCGCTTCCAACAGAAAGCCCATGAATCTTTTGAAACTTGACAGGACATAACACTGGCTCTGAAACAACACCATTATTATGTGCTGCCTGCTCATAAGCACTGTTTTTGACTGAATCAAAAGGATCAATAAACTTTCCATCACGAACAAGCAACAATCGGCTGAACATTCCGAGTTTCTTATCAAGCAAACGTACGTTAGTAGGAACTGTTACGTGAATGGCAACATGGCAATACTCGCCATCCTTCAAACCATACGCTTTCGGATCAAGATTTAGATTAATTTCTGTTGTGCTGTTGTTTGTCTGCTTCATCAGTATTGTTTCTGAGGATCCTGCTTCAAGGAAAGAAAGCTCAACATTCATTTCAACATTAAGAACTCTGCCCAACAACTCCTCAAGCACCATCTTTTCAGGACTGAAAGAATGAAGATACACTGCTCTTTCAGGATTGCCTGTGATTAATGGAATACGACAGATGCTTATTGTATCGGAAATTTGTGCAACGCCATCTTTTGCATTTCCTTTTTCATCCACAATCATTGATGGTTTTTTCCTTGAAATTAATGTAACTTCTTTGACACAATCATCAAAAGAGCCGTACACTTCCCGGGCTTTAATAAAATAAAATCCATCAGTGTGCGCACCATCTTCCTCTCCTGCTGCTTTCAATGGGTAATCAATACCAGTTGAAAACATTAATTCTAACAACTCTATTGATTTTCTGCTGCTGGTTTTGAAGCGCAATGGCTTGTCAACGCCTGAATCCAGTATAATGAATCCTTTCGGTGATGGTTTTCCCGGAACAAAGATAAACTCATTTTCGCCATCCTTTACTGTCAATGAATTGTATTCTTCTGGCATAAGCAGGTCCTGATTGCCTTTCACAGCACCCCACAAGCAATCAGGTAGCTGAAGACTGTCTTTTGGAAGCTCAATTGATTTTTTAAGCATATCCATCTTTGAAAGAGGAATGTCGCCATCGTGATGTATGCTTACTTGTTTTTCTTGTTTTTGCCTGTCAAGCTTGAAAATGTTGTGCACCGTAACGTGGGTTCCTAATAGCAGCAATGATGCCGTCATTAATCCCTTGCCCCATCCCTGTAATAAACTGCGCTGTTCTGCATCAGGGTCAATAACTCTGCTGATGCCTTTTTCTTTCTGATACATTAATCTTGGCATTGTTCATTCCTCTTGTATTATTATGTCGGTATGATAATCCTTTACTGCCTGCTCAAACTCTTTTTTTGCCTTACTGTCTGTGTTCATTCCGCGCAAAGCTTCAAATCCCTCACTGATGATTCCGTGAAGGTCTTTCCTTAGTCTTTCGTAATTATTACGTGTTTCTGTTGTTGATTCAATGAAAGAGTTTACCTGCTGTTGGTCTTTCTCTAGCTGGGTTTCTTGTCCTTTTCTGTAAACTTTTGATACAGCAATAGCACCAAGCAGTCCTATAAGTCCTGCAACTAATGCATTTCTAACTGGATGTGTTTTTCTTTTTGCGATAGATGAATTATAGCCCGGTGCTTCAGTGTCAAATCCGACAGGAGCATCTGCAAGCTTGACCTGAACGTATTGTTTTAGTCCATATCTTTTTGCAGAAGGTTCATCCACAACTAGGTGCGCTTTCCCATCATAAACCTGCACTGAAATGTTTTTGCAGTTCAAGCCAGACTTGACTGATAGGCCGGACGTGGTGGTTTGCGCACTTTGTTCTTGAATGTCCTCAATTTTTTTGCCTGAGGATTCCAGTATTCTTTCCAGAGGAAGCACTTCTCTTCTGTCAGAATCATACAACCGTAGCATTCCAAAAGGTCCTTGCTGGTAATTTGCCGGAAGCGTGTCTTTTTCTAGAAGGACTGCGGGAATTTCTATGGACGTTCTGCCGGCATCTTTGACCGCACAGTTCTCACCCGGAAAATTCAGAGAGTGCCTTTTTCCTTTATTGTCTTTCTGCTTCAGTTTTTCGTTAAAATACTTCAGCAACTGATGTTCTAACGGCGCAGTGTCAAACAACAGTTCGTCAACACACCTTTTTCTGAATAAAGGACGCGCGTAAAACAACACTTTGTCGCGCAGTGAGACTATTTCTACATCTTTATCATACTTTTCAACAAGCTTCTGCCTAATCATTGCAATATCTCTTGCATCTGTCCATACTCCGCGTAATGGTGCAGAATAATTCTGGCAGTTTTGCTCAAAACGACTTTTGAGATTGAACTTTTGGCGGAAGCCGACAGGAATATCAGCACCAGCAGCAATCAAATGCAATTCGTCACCTCGCAAGCTTAAAGTGTAGCCCTCAATACTTTTTGGCACTTCCTTTATGTTCTTTCGCAATAAACGCGCAGCAGTTGGCATACTGTCAGCAACCACATCAGGCAAGCGGCTTAATGAAAGCTGATAATACACGCCTTTATCCTCAACCCAGCCATTCTGAAATGCATTACGGATATCTTTGACAGCGTCCATCACAGGAGTAGGTAGTGCTGGAATTGCTGCAAACAAAGCACTCATATTGAGAGCATCTTGTTCTTCAACTCCTGTTGCTGTTTCAGTTTCTTCTCCATCTGCGAGTGGTTCTCTTTTTTGTCGCAGCCGGCTATCAGCTTCAGGGCATTTAAGACCGTTCATTAGATCCATCATAATACTTGATACGCCAGCCCCTTCATTTCCAACCAAAGATGACCAGTCGTATACTTCATCATCCTTTGGCTTTGTGAATTTCAATGCATCACCAAACGTGCCAGAGATATACTTTTTGATATCCTTAGCAAGCTCAACAAAACCTTCTTCAGGGAATTCATCATCAAGCGCTTCCATAGTGGCAATTGCTCTTGAATAAAACCTGCTGGGATCAGGAAGGTTTGGCTCATTTTTTCTGCGCGAAAGGAACTGTCCTGCCTGCATTAAGTCGCGGTGAATCCTGACCAAACCATACTCCATTTTCAGAGTATCGGCATAATCAATATTTGGCTCACACACAAGGTCACCGTTGCATATTGTTTGTATTGTTTGTGCAGCAAATTCAAGCAAAGCATTGCGATTTTCCTTTGAAAGGCCTAATGGCTCTATTATCGTATAAAGATCAAATGCAAATGGCGCCAAAATAACTGCAGGATCTGCAATAAGCACCTGCTTGCTCTTTGTTTCAAAAAAGTTGCCAAGCCATGTATCACCGTGACACAAAACGTGCTGGAAATTGCTGATTGGATCTAACACAATCTCGCGATATTTCTCTAATAGACGGTTTAGCTCTTCCTCATTAACCAATGGCTGCCCTGTTGCCTTCTCAGCCACCATAAATAAACCATCATACAACCCATCAGAATGCAATCCTCTCCTTATCACATTAGGATGCACTTTTTCAATTTCTTGACCCCAGTCAAACAGTTCGTCCAGAGTGTTGGCAGGAATTTTTGCGCTTTTTTCCAGAGAATGCATTGCATCAATTGTCAATGTTATCAATTCTCTTGCGCGATTAACACGCTCTTCCTCAGCCACTTCAAACTTGCCTTCCTGATTTCTCTTGATAAGATAACTCAAATCACTGCCCTCATAAAATGGCGTAGAATAAACTGCCAGTTCTCCATAACTTTCATTTGATTCTAGATGCATTACCGGCTTGCCTAACTTTCCGAGCCCTTTAAGCACTAACTGTTCCAGTTCAAACTCTTTTGAATCACCGCCAAACTTGAATCTGGATCTCAAACAAGTGCCATCTGGCAGTGTGAATGTTGCATCAGTGTGCAAGCCACCAATCAAAACATTGTGCGTCTTTATTCCGACAACATTCTCAGTATACGGAACTACAAAAGGAGACACACCTGTTTGATTACACTCATCAATAATGCTTCTGAGTGTTTTCTTAAGTGTCATGGTGACTTTCCCGCTTTGAGCCATTGCAAGAAGCTTACCTGTAATCACATCAGCATAAAAGCGTGAAAAATCCTTAAAGGTCGCAAATTTCAACAGCCCTGGAAACTTTTCCAGTCCAGAAGGGATTTGTTCATAAACAATACGTTCTCCTTTACCATCAAAAGCAAGTGTTAAAGCATTCTGAAATTCCTCAATTCCACGGACATAGTCAAGACTAACTCCCTCTATTGCCTTAACAATATCCAGCAATGATTTATTCTCTGCCATACTTAAAAGGAACAAGACTGCTATCTGGAAGCATCACCATCAAGTCCCCTTCTCCTCCATTAATTATTGGAAAAAACATTCTGAACTCAGAGCCCTGCAAACTAGCCATTATATGCCTTATTGCCTGCTTTGCAGGTTTAGCAGCACTTTGATAATAAGGAGCAACGCAATCAAGAACACAGACAGCATACAACTCAGGAAAATCAGGAACAGCAAGCCAGGGCTTATTCTCTTTTATTCTAGTGTCTCCACAGACTCTTGATGTGTACACGTCCAATGCCCATATTTTTGCTTTCTCTACATACACTTCGCTCACTCCTTCAACCTTTTTGCACTGCTCAAAGGCATCTAATACATCCAGCAGTCCTTTGTTATCCATATCTCTTAAGCTCATTTTAGTTTAAAAACCTTCGCATTTGTTGTCACTTCATAGGAGTTTCTACAATGGGGTGAATCCATACTGCTAAAAAGCAGGCAGCTCTTTTATGCTATTTGCATAAGAATCATATACTGACGCGCCGTAGTTCAGTCAATTTGTCAAAACCCGTATCATCAGATATTATTTCATCAGCTCCTGAAAGCATTGCAGTTGCTGCGTGAATTGCATCTCTGGATTTGATGCCGTACCTACTCATCAGTTCCTGTGCTTTTCTTATTGTTTCGGAATTTGCACTTGCAAAAAACAGATTTGGAAAGCAAATGAATTTACTGCCCTCGCTCAATCCAAGATGCTTGCGCACGTCTTTTGGAATCACAACCTGCCCCTTCTTCCCCATTTCCCTTATTATTTGCATAGCCGCACATAAACTTTTTCATACTAAAGTGTTGAAGATAGAACTATTGGCGTATTGTATCTTTAGAGTGGTTACAAAAGCGAAAGGTTTAAATATGCAAGAGCATTACTAACCCCTATGGATACTGGAAGAAAAAAATATGATATGCGCGAACTTGGAGAGCTGAGAGAGCGCATGATTCACAAGGCAGATGGAATATTCTTAATACATCCTTGCTCAACGTATGTTGCAAATATTCCTGTAAATCCTCCTGTCTTTGCGGATTCTGTACAGGAGCTGAAGGAAGCATTAAGAAAAGGATTTATTGGTGAAGGCGGAGTAGAGTGGGGACGATTTATTGTACAAGATGATGAAGAATTATCTATTCATAGCGTGCACCACCTTGAGGAATTAACGTTTTCTTCAACAGCAGTTGTTGTTGCGGTTCAACCACAAATACCTTCCGTAGAGAGGGGCCAACGCGTAATTGAACACCGTGACGCTTATGGGCAAATAATTGGGTTTTCAACTGCAATGGCTGATTTCATTCAAGCAACAGGAAAATATCAAGGAGAGCACCCTTTAGACATTCCTGAAAGTGAAAGATGGAGATTTAAACCATCAAAACCAGCTATAACTCCCACAGACATTGCATGGAACATATCGTGAATGATTTTTTGTCATTGCTAATGAAATTACTTCGGGTTAATTAATGCACTTATAATCTCTTCAGAATTTAACTGTTTAAGATCTTCGTATTCCTGTCCTACACCAACATAGAATATTGGCTTTCTCAAAACATAGGAAATGCTTATTGCTGTGCCACCTTTCTCATCCACGTCTGCTTTGCTCAATATAATGCCATCTATTCCTATTGCACTGTCAAACTGCCTTGCCTGCTCTATACAGTCATTGCCTGTTATGCTTTCTCCAACAAATATTTTCAAATCCGGCTTTGCTACCTTGATAATCTTCTTCATTTCCTCCATAAGATTCTTGTTTGAATGAAGACGTCCTGCAGTATCAATCAATACAACATCCTTGCCAGTGCTTTTTGCGTGCTGAATTGCATCAAAAGCAACAGCAGCAGCATCAGCCATATACTGGTGAGACACGAACCTTACATTCAACCTGTCAGCATGCATTTTCAACTGGTCAATAGCAGCAGCCCTGAACGTGTCAGCAGCAGCAATAACCGGAACAAGCTTGTTTTTTAGAAACAAATGCGCGACTTTTGCAATAGTTGTTGTTTTTCCAGAACCATTCACACCAATAAAGCATATAACAAACGGCTTCTTTTTAGATGCAATTTCAACTAAACTCTCTGATTTAATGAATAATCTGCTAATACTGTCCATCAGGCAATTACTCACAACATTATTTATATCCTTCCTTCGGATTAGTTTGTCAATGATCTTTTCACTTAACTCTTCTTTTATTTTTGCAACAACCTCAACTGCAATATTGTTCTCAAGCATAGCCATTTCCAACTCATCAAACATTGAATTAAATTCTTCACGACTTATCTTTTTGGTTCCAATCTTCTGCACTAAACGACCAAAAAGCCCTTTTTTCGGCTTTTCCTCTTTTTCAGAAACACTTTGTTCAGAAACCGTTTCTTCAGAGATTGTTTCTTGTTCAGCACGCTCTACCTGTTCTTTTGGCGCTTCAGGTTTTACATCTTCAACTTCAGCAGAGGGCTTTTCCTGAACCTCCTGTTTTTCCTCAGCTTTTTTACTAAAAGAATCAATTGCCTTTTTCAGCCGATCTTTTAGAAAGCCAAACATATCACTCAAGCAGCCCTTGAAGCTCTTTCTGTAATTGTTGCGCATGCTTAACCATCTTTTCATTCTGTGCATTAAGTTCATCCCTGAGCTTTACAAGCTCACCTATCTGTTCTGAAAGCAACGAAGTGCTTTCCTCTAATGATTTCGCAACAACAACATTATTCCCGACATTCACTAATAACTCATCATGACTGCTTATTTTTGCAGGAAAAAAAATGCCTGAAGCAACAGGAACAAAGATGTCTGTGCCCGGACTTACATCCTTCATTAAGCCAATATTCTGTATTGTTTCATCCACGTCCATCATTTGCATTGAAACCTGCTCAATCTGCTGCTGAATCTGCGCAAGCTTTTGCTCAGCAAGCTTCAATTCAACGTATTTTTCCTTTGCTTTTTCCTGTTTTTCTTTAGGAATGGTCATAATTCAGCATAATAAACAGTTCTTTAATAAGGTTGCGATGGAACCCTAATAACCTCATTGCTAAGAATACTCCACTTACATAAAGGAGTACGCGCCCCACAGTGCAAGCAACAGGTAACGTGTAACAACAAAACAAGATATATTCAAGAAACCTATTAATTGATTTAAAAAGCGAGTGGTTAATACTTATAAGCGTAATGAGTATTATGACAAAATAATGAAACTTACTGAAGCAAATAAAGAACAAAATAGAAGGTTTCATGAATTGCCTGAAAATCAAAGAGAGGATTTTCTCTTAAAATGCTACTCACAGGTGTTTGCCACAGACAATGCACATAAAGGAGAATTCACCCCGCCTCAACTTTCTCCAGAAACTATTAGCAACAAAGCCAGCAGATATGAAATGCACACATTAAACCTTGCAATAACTAATCTGAATTTTCTGATGACCAGAATGAGCATGCTAGAGAAACCTAAATACGAAGAACAAATTAGAGAACTTGCTTTGTTGAAATTTGAATACATGTTTCTAACTGGAAAATCTGAATTAACTCAAAATCCACAATTAGCTGCTGACTTTTTTTTAAAAAGACGAAAGCAAGAATGCATCCGCCCTGCTCTGGAAAGAATGGGCGAAGATGCCACTGATTGCGAATATTTAGCAGAAAAAACAATTGATACTCCGGTTTTTCAACAACATGTAGGCAAAGATACAAAAACTTACAAATTTAGAACAAGATTACATGCCATTATAGAAGAAGAGGATTGTGATAAAAAGCAAGCAGCAAGAATGCTTATGAGCGAAGGATTTGATTTAATAGGATGTGACTTTAATAGATGGTATAAATTTGAATCAGATAGCAATGTAAGCTCAGGAGAGAAACAATACAGGCAATCACCAAAAGAAAAAAAATGGCTTGATGATTTTGTTGCTCAAGAAAAAACAACACCTGTTTCTGATGAAGAGCCGCTTGTTCAAATAGAAGATGATGAGGAGGATTCAAAAAGATGTAAATGCTCCAAGAAAAACCTTATAACTCTTGATAAACACATTAAAGACGCAGTATCTAAACAAAAAGATAAAACTCCTTTCTGGATTAAAGAATTATCAGCATTAACCTCTGATCATGCTCAACTTTCATTAAAGTCTACAAGCCATGTAGAAGCAAACATGTGGGATTACATATGGGGAGGCGAATTTTATAAACTCGCAAAGCAGTTGAAAGGAGCAAATCCTGACGGAAGAACAAGAAGAGGACTGAATTATAACAGATGGGCACTAACGCATAAACTACATAAGGACAGAATCACTCCAATACTAGCACAGGATGCTTATGCAATGATTATTGCAGGAGACATCTTAGTCGGAGATTTGAAAGCAGCTGTTGAAAACCTGAATTCTCCAGAACTCAAAAAATACACGAATCTGAGTAAAATAAAAGCAGCTGTGAACTTAGCATGGGAAGTAATGCAAAAACCGGGCAAAAGTGACGATACTAAAAATTATCAACCACCAGCAGGATATCTTTATCGCGTTGCCAGTCACTTTGAAAAATTCCTGAGAGATAATCCCGGCGCAAGAACATACATAAACTTGATAAGCCCTGCACCTGAAATAAGATTAGGCGAACAGGAAGAAACTATTCTGGCTTCAATAACTGACTTTGATGATGTTGAAAGAGTATTCACTAAAATTGGAAGAGCTGACAAAATAAAAGATAGATTCTTAGAGATATTTGATCAAGTGTATGATCATGATACTGAATTCATGTCTATTCAAAGCGAAATTAGAGCCATTGTTGAAGCAATACAACACAAGACATTCAGGAAATATATTAATGATAAAACAATAACACAAAGATTACTTAATGCGATTGACAGAACATTGCATAAAAAAAGCAAACATGACCCTGAAAGAGACGAATCCGGCTCAGAAAAATCCGTCTTAACACTCTATCAAAACCCGGTATTGCACCCGTACCTAAAAGGCAAAATTGATGTTAGCGCAATGGTTAATGGCATGATTGATGATATTGTTGACAGAAGAGAAGAGCTATTAACGAAGCCATTGTCATTGAGACATGATGGGGAATTAGACATGGTTCCTCACAATACTATTGAAGCATACATGCTTGCTGACAAATATAGAGATTCGGCAAAACCCCAAAAGCTACAAAAACTAGTCGCGTACCTTCTTGCATTAAATTCAGAAATGACAATTAATAATATGCTCGGTGTAACAAGCACAGTTATTAACAGTATTAGAGAACAAGCTGATGCGAGTTATCAAATCCCGGAATATTTTCCTGATGAAAACTTAGACATGACAGAACAAAGCATTGAATTTCTATCAAAAGTTTATACAAGAGAAAAGAAACTTGGCGGACTCAATCCAAAAATGGCATCTATCGCCGTAACAAATGTAATCTTCAGAGGCACATATGCCCAACCGGGAAGATTTTATCCGCAGGTGGATTCAATAATGGCCTTTTTGGATTCACCACTGGCTGAACTGCTACCAACAAGCGGCTTAGGTCATGAGGCAATTAAAGAATATAAGATACTACACCAGTTTTTGAGGAATTAAAATGCTACAAGAACTTGAAACAACAATAAGAAATCTTACCGACAGAAGACTGAAAATTGCAGACACACGACTACATACGACTATTATGAAATATGCTTCAGAGATCATGCGAGACCTAACACAAACTGAATGGAGAACGCAATGTAATGGAGGACTGAATGCCGGCTACATACTTTGTTTGACAGGAGAGACTGCAAAAGGAATTGGCTTCATTGAAAAAAGCTTACAAATGCATGAAACACAAAAAGGAGAATACGATGAATCAACATTAACTATTCTAGGGGAGATTATAGAAACATTAAAGGAATTTGGCGCAAATAAAGATACCATTTCTAAGTATGAAAAACAAGTACAGAAACAAGAAACAGACAATACTAAAGACCTAAGAAAAGAAATTGCTCACATTGAAGCTGACATGGAATGTTCAACGGGCGATTTAAATAAAGTATATTCTGATGGCAGAAGAGCACAAGGAATATTATACCGACAATTAGGAGAACATGAACAAGCAATAAGCCATTTTCAAAAAGCCATTGAAGAAGATACCAGAGACTGGCGAAACGAAACCTCAATTGAGAACGAACTCTCTATTGTTGATTCATATCTAGAAATAGATGACTGTTCTGCTGCTGCACAAGAGTTTATGACGTTAATGAGTAAACTACTCCCAAATAAATTAAAATCAGGAGATAAAATTCCTAACGTGTTTACAGAAAACTACCAACAGTTTGTTCCTTATTTAGAAAAACTAAATATGAAGGAAAGTCTTGGAAACATGGCAGATTACGTAAGAGCGAGACTTGAAATACTAAAAAAAATCATACTGCCTCCTTCTCCTGAGGAGGATCATAAAGAACACTGGAAAAGAACAGAGCTATGCACGCTATCAAGAATTCTCGCATCATACCACGTAAGTAGAGAAGAATATCAGCAAGCATCAGATATTTATGATGAAGCCAGAGAATATCTAAGATATCAACACAACTTATCACGAAGAGACCAAGCCGAGTTCGCCATAAGAGCAGGAAACACAACAAAAGCCAGACAACTTGTTAAAGAAGACACTGAAGAGAAAGACTCACTCAGAACAGACGACGATAAGCCCTTTGAATTAACAAACTTGCATCTCCAGTTGGGAGATGTTGAAACGGCATTAAACACACTTGATAAGTACTGTGAAACATACAAACAATGCCTAATAAGCGGAAGTTATGGTTGTGTTTTTGAAACTCGCAGAATGCAAATTGCAATAATTAAAGCAGCCATGGGCAAAGAGAAGTTCAATGAAGCAATAGAACGCCTCAGAAAAGATAAGCAGACAAGTAATAGACTCAATTTAAACAACTTACTTCAAAAGGGACGTTCTAAATGATATCTATAGCCATACCATATAAAGGAAAAGGGCTGGAACAGGCATTAAACAAGTTTGTTGATGTTGAAATGATTGACAACCGCATAAGAGATTTCCTTATCACAATATCTGCTCAAGATAAAGAGCGAATCAGAACAGAGAGAGAAAGCGGCAGATACTCAACTAACGAAGGTATTGAAAAAAAACTACAAGCCATCAGAGACAAAAATCCACTAGGTTACATGCTCAAAGTTGAGAGAGATGCTTACAGACATGCACAACCGGCAAGAATTCTATTCAAAGAATTAGAAGCAAAAATAAATGGAACAGATGTACGATTATTGGGTAAAAGCCATTATGAGATGTCAACTGCATTGCGTAATCATGAAGTGCCAATGGCTTTCGTAGGATGGGATGCATTGTATGAAGACCACATAGAGCATCTGATAAGAGCAGATATTAGAGAATGGAGTGCACTAAATTTATGCTTGAGACAGGGAGCAACTGACGTAAGAATTTTAGGCGCGGCATTTAATGATTACACCGGCCATTTTTTAATGGTGGACGAAAGTGTCGCCCGTTGCATCGCATCAGTTGGACCTACGAACAATCCCTCGCCAATACCCGAATTGTATGATGCGCGCGGAAATCCAATAAGAATAGAAAACGGCGATTTGGGGCCCATTTATGTTGACCATAAGTATCAGAAGATATACGAAGCAATCCTCAAAGACAGAGCATCTAAGTTAAAAGGAACAAATGACGTTGAAGACACGGTAACAACAAAAAAAGGAGCAGGAATTTATGTTGTACAATCCGGCTCAACAGCAAAAAGAAAAAGCATGCATTTAATTGGATTTCCCCTCCTAGTATCAAACACGGTTATTGCAGTAAATATTGAAGAATTCATTAACAATCCTGCTTTAATTTCCATTGGAAAACACCTTAATCCTAAAAGAGAGTCATCAACAGAGTGTTTAGCTGATGCTGCAGTTTGGTATGCAAACTTAGTTGAAACAATGGGCCGCAATTATAAATTTAATTCATATTATTTCAACCCATTGATGACTCCGAACGGAGTAAAATGGAATACAAAAAGAGGAGCAGATCCCGGATTAGAATTTAATACTGAAAGCAGAATGTCAGACAGACCAGCAAGTGTTGAGCCAGCCCTACTATTAAAATGAAAGACTAAACTTTATGAAAAATGTAGCGTGCCGAGCTGGAGATATACTCGCGTTTACTAACCAGATAAACTTTCTTGTAATTCTCTAAACATATAATCTGGCGGCTGCATTAAAACAGCAAGTAAATTATCATATGACTCTGAAGCGTTAATTACTACTTTTTGCATTACCCCGCTTAATTGTTTATACAAAACATTTGCTACCTCATCACTTAATTCCAATCCGCGTTTTGCCAATGGCGTTCCAAAAAATATTAATAAATCTGCAGGATCTCCTTCAGAATCAATTATTCCTCCTTTAACACCTACTCTACAAGCGATACCATAACCATCAGGCCTCATTATCTTGTACCAATCTCCAAGAAAAATCAAGGTAAACAAAAACAAAATCTCCTTTGAAGAGGAGTTTGAAGGAATGTTTGAGAAGAAGATAACCAAGTTTGGAACTGGAGCAAAAATTGATGCCCCAAAAGAACACATGGGGAAGAAAGTACTTGTGTTCATAAAAGACAAGGGCTAATTACGCAACAGAGCATATTATATTTGTTTCTACATCCCTGTGCTGTCAGTTTTATTTTTGCAGTTGACAGAAGCAATACATCAGTAGCGCCGCATACACAAGCCCACACAGTTCGCTACTGATGATAATAACAATAGCGATTGAGCTGAGCATCGGAATTTTGCGAAGCTGCAAGCCAAGTGAATTTTCGCATAAGCTGCTTTATGTGCCCTGAGCCATAGCGAAAATGTAACATGATTGATCAAGAGAGGAGTTCAATCAAATAAAAGAATAAATGTAAAAATTATTTAAACATGCTCCTTAAATTCATATCTGAAGGATTTAAACTTAGATTGACAAGCACTCTGAACTGCTGCGTCGTAGGCATCTTTTCCAGAAGACAAATCAATGTGTGTAATCACCAATACTTTCTTGGCTAATCCGGCAAAAGTAACTTTTGAATCTTCACAAACATCTTGATCGTAATCATGTGCAACTCTGTAGGATATCCCGGATTGAGTGGCTAATGCAGATAATCTTTCAAAGCCCTTTACTTTAACTAAAACCATGCCACCTGTCGCTGATTGCATCTCTTCTTTATGTTGTAAAAAATACTCTCTTAAATTTCTTAGATCTGGTTCCAGCACAACCTCCATAGGATGTTGTGCTTGCGGAGCTACTTTTTCTTGAATATATCTGAAAACTTGTTCAAAAGTTGAGGCATCAGCAGCACAATAACCCATGATGAAAGAAGGAGGACGTGCTGTTTGTATATTTGTGTTTAGCATACTTACTTCTTGCTCTAAAGTCCTTCCGCTGAGTGCATTTACTAATTTGGCTACTGACTGATGATCGCGCATAAACAGATAAGTATATGGTCGGTATTTAAACCTTTTGGTTCGTTGTAATGAAATAGTAGTAACAAGCAATAGATAGATTTATGACCGTAAAAGGGCTAGTTGAACCTATGGAAAAGAAATACACTGTACACAGAAGCGGGTGGAAAAAAGGCGGCACACTACACTGGTTTTCACGCCCTCTTGTTCAAAAAGATGCAAACGTATTAGCACAAGCATGGAAGAATCCACAATACATTCCTAAAAATGAAGAATGCAGTCACGAACCTGCGCGAGTCAGACTTGAGATGTTAGAAAGCGTGGTTCTTGAAGAGTATAAGAAGCCCGCTGATTTTGCTGATGGGAAAATGAGAAGAGTTACTGTTGGTGATAGAGCATATTTCTACCAAACAATAACTGGAGACAGGGGTGAGAGGATAACAACAATTTACGACTTAAGAAAAAATGCGATTTATAAGTATAATGGCGATCCGCACGATTGTCAACCTAGCGGTGTGAAAAGAACAATTAGAGACAATAGATTGTAAAAAGATAAGATTTCGCGTAATTTTATAATAATAACTATTAAGCTTTATATGGTGCGAATTTCTTCATAATTCATGGTAAATGAAACACATTATGGTATAATCTCAGACATTCATGAGCACCCAGAAATAGTTCCAATAACTATTGCAGTCTTGAAAAGATTAGGAGCAGAAAAACTCCTGATAAATGGAGACATTGGAGAGAAACTAAGAACCCTAAGAGATAGCCAAGAGCGTGTTGCATTTATTCTTGATGCTATCAGAAAAAGTGGACTTGAAGCATATGTACAACCGGGAAGCCATGAAACATTGTTTTCTTTTGGTCCAGTATTAGAGCACTTTGCAGGAAAACACTCAAATATAATTGATGCCACAAAAAATCAGAAAGCGGAACAGAAAGGGCATAGCTTGATTTTTTTGCCTGGCTCTGATTTTCTTTGTGGAGGAGAATACCAAATAGGGAATCACGATCAAATACCAAGCGGGAGGTATATCAAAACTGAAAAAAGTTTAATGCGATTTAAGGAATTTGCTCAATACGCTATAGCACTCCAACAAGGCATCGCTCAAGGAGCAATGCAATATGCAAATATGAGAGATTTACGAAGATTAGTAAATGACCCTGACAAAACCATTGTTGTTTGTCATGTTCCAAGAAGATTTCATAATGTTAATACTTGCGTTGATATGGCTGAATTTGGAGAAGCGACAGAAGATTTTAACTTACAAAATAGCAAAGTAAAGAAAAACTCCATTTTCCCTCTTCCGGAAGCACAAAGCATCATGCAAGCCGGCTATCCTGTTGAAATAAAAAAGGAAAACAGAGGTAATGAAGATCTAAAATCAATTTATGAAGAGCTGGGAATTTGCAAAGCAGTAAGCGGCCATTTCCATGAACGCGGACATAGGGCAAATGACTCTTATGGAAATCCGGTTTCTCAAGGAAATTTAGTAACTGATTTATTCTGGAATTCTGGTCATTTAGATGCAGGACAAACAGGAATTTTAACTGTTGGTGATGGAAGAGTCAGTTATAGAAATATAAGACTAGCAGACCATCTTAAATAGCGCAACCTACTTACCATCGCCGTTCATTTCTCCGAACGTGGTGAGAAAGATTTCCGTTTGACAACCGCAAAGTATTTAAATAGTAGGATATTCTAATAGTCTATTATGAAAGAATTATACGAAATTCATGCTGAACTGTGCAAGGTATTCTCAAACCCCACAAGACTGGAGATATTGAATCTTTTGAGAGATAAAGAAATGTCGGTAACAGAACTTATTAAAAAAACAGAATTGAGCCAAGCCAATGTATCCCAGCATTTATCAATTATGAAGTCCAAGGGCATTGTTATATCTAACAGAAAGGGCAAAAACATCTATTACAAACTAACTAATCCAAAAATCATCAAAGCTTTTGATATAATAAGAGAAGTGTTAAGCGAAAGATTAAGAAGTAGGGTGCTGTAAGGTGAAACCATGAAAAAGAAGTTATGGGAGTGATATTTATGGAAGAAAACAAAAACACGTTAATTTGGATTTTTGCAGTTGTTGCGTTGGTTCTCTTATTCAGCAGTTTTGGAATGGGAGGATACGGCATGATGGGCTTTGGAATGGGATCCGGATTCCTCTTTATGTTACTCTTCTGGGGAGTGTTAATATGGCTAGTTGTTACTCTTATCAGTACCGCTCGGTCAGGCAAGAAAGAGGAAAATCCATCAAACACACTTAAAAAAAGACATTCTTCTTGGAAAATATCAAAAAAATTGAAAGCATGAAAAAAGAGATACGGTGAAATGATAAAAAAACTATCAAGCATCAATGCAAGTAGAACGGCCAACAGCATTTTGTTACTTCTTGGACTCCTATTCTTCAAGCCGCTTGCCTATTTTGTTGCGTTGATGATGTTCTGGGCAGGATTGACAGATTATTGCCTAATGGAAAAAATCCTGCAACGGTTTGGCTTTCAAAATACCTGTAGCACAATGGTTAGTCAGGCAGAAATGCAAGTTTATGATGCAAAAAAACATTGGGAAAATATTTATCAAACAAAAAAATCAGATGAAGTGAGCTGGTTTCAAGAAAAACCAAATACATCGCTTAATCTTATAGCTGAAACCTGCTTGGATAAATATAGCAGAATTATTGATATCGGAGCAGGAGATTCAAGGCTTGTTGATGCTCTTCTCACTCTAGGTTTTAAAGATATAACATTATTGGATGTTTCCTCAACTGCATTAAATAGAGCAAAGAAAAGATTGGGAAATAAAGCCAATGGTGTTAAGTGGGTAGTATCTGATTTAAGAGAATTTGAAACAAATGATAGGTATGATCTCTGGCATGATAGAGCAGTTCTTCATTTCCTAACAGAAAAAGAAGATATTAGTAGATATGCAGAAAGAGTAAGGCGGTTATTAAAACCAACTGGCTACTTAATTGTTTCAACATTTTCAAAAAATGGGCCAAAAAGATGCAGTGGATTGAATATAAAACAATACTCTGAAGATTCTATGAGAAAACTATTTAGTGATTTTGAGCATATAAAAAGCTTTGAAGAGGAACATTCAACTCCATGGGGCGCTAGTCAAATTTTCATATTTAGCGTATTTAGAAAAAGAGACTAAATTTGAAGATATTTTTTACATATTACTCTCTGATTTTCGTTCAGATGTTCCCAGATTATTGTCTTTTTAAATAATTCCCACTGGTTCTTTTTCCAATTAGGATTCTGCGTTGAATTTATTTCAGGATTTTGTGAAGAATTAATATTTGGATTTTGGTCTGGATTTATTTCAGGATTTTGTGAGGGGTTTATATTTGGATTTTGAGATGGTAAAAACTCAGGGTATTTTGTTTTTCCATTAAGTTTATGGCAAAATTTATTAACTTATACATTTTGTTTGCCTTCCATAATGTCTAAAATTCTCTGGGCTACAAAAAGCTTTCTGGTTTTCTTTCCAGTTATCTCTTTTAAAACTCCTTTTTGCTCTAACTTATGAACAAGATTTGACGCCCCTGGCAAAGTCATGCCTATTTCGTCGGCAACATCTTTAATAGTAATAAACGGGTTTTTAAAAATTAATTCAACCACTAAGTGCATTTTAGGGCTTTGCGAAACTCCTGCCATTGTCTCTTGCAAGTATTTTTTGTATGACTCTAATTCCTGAATCAATCGCAGAGAGCTATTTGCCTGAACTTCTAAGGCTTTCAAGAAAAACAATATCCACTCTCCTATTTTATTTTTTGAACTGACATCAAAAAGAGAGTCTGTATAGGTGCTTCTATTTCTATTAAAAAATTCACTTATATATAAAAGTGGTTGGCATAAAATTTTTTCCTTGCATAAAATGAGCATAATCAAAAGTCTTCCGACTCTCCCATTCCCATCTCTGAACGGATGAACTGCTTCAAATTGATAATGTGCTATTGCTATCTTATAAAGGACATTTAAAGTTTTATCATTATTCACGAACTCAACAAAGTTCTTCATTAAAAAAGGAGCATTTTGTGGAGATGCAGGAACAAATTTTGCGGTTTCTAAAGTATCCTGCCTTTTTCCAATTGCATTTTGAGTTATTTTATATTCGCCTGGGTGTTTATCAGAACCCCTACCACCTTGCAAAAGAATTTTATGCATCTCTTTGATAATCTCTTCTGTTATTCCTTGGCTAATATTTTTTAATCCGTACTCAAGTGCTTGTGCATAATTTCTAATTTCTTCATTATCTAATGCTTTTTGCACATCTGTTTCTTTTTGTTTTTCGTCTTTGTAAACATCAGTTAAGGTAGATCTTGTTCCTTCTATCTCTGAGCTTAAAGTTGCTTCTTTTAAAATGAATGGCATCCTAAGCAAAGTTACTTCTTCAGGGGAAAGTTTTTGGGTTTGCCCATCCAACCTTCCCAAAACTAAAGCAGTATTTAACAAAGAATTTATTAGATTTTGACTAGGCATAAACTCTTTGAATGGTAGATGATCAGGCTCAAATCGGTAATACATCCCATTCTGTTCCCAAACTAATTTTCCGGTTTTTGAATTGGTAAATTCTCTTTCATCCACATTGTAAACTCTTAGAGGGTTCTAGTTTATAAATCTTTCTAAAAGTAAGCATGGTTTATAAGTACTGTTTACTTAATTCGGGAAAGTCAAATCTTGTTTATCAAAGTATGGTTAAAGTAAAGTTAGTATATAAAGGCAGTTTAGTTTAGTTATTTATTGTTAAATCTCTTTTTCAGCAGAAAAAGGCAATCTGTTCGAAGGACTAAGGAAATCCCACCATCGTTTCGTTTTTAGCTGTTTTTAGTTTAGGCGACAAACTGCTATTTAGGGGCGGGTGGTCGAAGTATCAGAGTTCGCTTTAATTGAGATGAACGTGTGTGATTTAACGCAATTAATTCCTAAGAAAATCCGCAGAGTAAAAATCAATTTTCAGGGCAGGGGGTATTAATAATGC
>JACQMV010000046.1 GCA_016203395.1 Candidatus Woesearchaeota archaeon
AAACAAGGGGGTGAGGGTTGTATTTTACACAACACAAAACTATTTATACCTGTATTTCTGATGGAAAAAAATGGAGAATGGGCTGGGGGCTTATTTTGAAAGTTATCTTGAAAAACAAAGTTTGTTTATGAATAAGACGGCTTTGCAAACAAATTACATTCCTGAAAACATTTTTTATAGAGAAGATCAATTAAAGCAAATTGCTTCTATTCTTGCTCCCTGTCTTAGAAATCAAAAGGTTTCTAATTTATTTATTTATGGCAAGCCGGGAACAGGTAAAACATTGACAATGAAGCACGTGGCACAAAACATGGAGGAGGTAGCAAAAAAGCGTAAACTGCTTTTGAAGATTATTTATGTTAATTGTAAACTTAAGAAAGTGGCTGATACAGAATATCGTCTTATTGCGCACTTGGCAAGGGAGTTTGGAAAAGCCATTCCTCCTACGGGTTTACCTACTGATGAGGTTTATTCTATTTTTTTCAGAGAGCTTGATAAAGAGGAAAAAAACATTCTCATTATTCTTGATGAAGTTGATGTTTTAGTTGGTAAGATAGGTGATGAAATGTTGTATAATCTGACGAGGATAAATGCAGAGCTTAAGAACGCGAAAGTGTCTATTGTTGGGATTTCTAATGATATTATTTTTACTGAAGGACTTGATCCGCGTGTGAAAAGCAGTCTTTCTGAGGAGGAGATTGTTTATTCTCCTTATAATGCGGAGCAATTGCAAAAAATTCTTTTTCAGAGGGTTACTTCTTCTTTTCAGCATGGGGTGGTGAAAGAAGGGGTTGTTGAAAAGTGTGCTGCTTTGGCTGCAAGAGAGCATGGTGATGCAAGACGCGCTATAGAGCTGTTAAGGGTTGCCGGAGAACTTGCTGAAAGGGAAGGCAGTGATTTTGTGGATATTTCTCACTTGGACAAGGCAGAGGAAAAGGTTGAAAAGGACAAAGTTTTGGAGCTTGTTAAAAATCAGCCAAAACATTATCAAGCAACGCTTTATTCTATTTTTGAGTTAGGTACGAAAAAAAACGCTGCGTTGTTCACTGGTGAGGTGTATGAGTATTATAAAAAAGTTTGTGAACGGGTTGCTTTACGGCCTCTTACTCAGCGGAGAGTGAGTGATATTATTGGCGAATTTGATATTTTGGGCGTGGTTAATGCCAAGGTTGTTTCAAAAGGAAGGTTTGGAAGGACTAGGGAGATTTTTCCTTCAACCTCTTTCTCTTTGTTAGGCAGTGTTAAAGAAGTGCTTTGTGAGGGATTGGGTTTATGAATGAAATTATTAAAAAAAAACAAGTTATTGGGCATTTTATTAACACCGGCGTTTTAGTGCATAAAGCATTGTTGGAGGATGTTGAAAAGAACATAGACGCGTATTATTCACAACTTCAAACACCTTCTTTAGAAGTAAAAAAAGAAAATAATGTTTCTGTTGTGTTTTCTTATGTTGATTTTTTCAAGAAAAGGACAGTGCAGGATTTTGTTGCTTACTATAATGCTCGTTTTAAGTCAATGGAGTTGTTGTTGCGCTCTAGGCCTGAGCTTAGTAGTGTGACAAGTATTTCCCGGCTTTCTCCCGGTGTTAATGTCAGCGTAATAGGTATTGTTGTGAATAAGCAAAAAACAAAAAATAATTCTGTGTGTCTTGATATAGAAGACAGGAGTGGAAAACCTGTGAGGGTTGTTATTAGTGCTAAAACTTCTTCTTCGAGTGATTCTGCTGCTTTGAAAAAAGCAAATGCGCTTGCTTTGGCAAATGATATTCCTCTTGATCAGGTTATTGGTGTTGCTGGTAGAACCGGTGACAATGTTATTTTTGCTGATAATCTTGTGCTGCCTGATATTCCTTTGCAGGAGGAGGTTAAGAAAAGTCCTGATGAGGCGTATGCTGTCGTGCTTTCCGATACTGAGTTTGGTTCTAAGAATTTTATGCGCGCTGAATTTAATCGGCTTATATCTTGGTTGCGTGGTGAGTGGGGTTCTGATGCTTTAAGGGCGATTGCTTCTAAGGTGGGTTATGTTTTTCTTGTTGGTGATGTTGTTGCAGGAATAGGAGTTTATCCTAGACAGGAAGCAGAGTTAGAGATTAAGGATATTTTTGAGCAGTATGCTGCTGCTGCTTCTGCGCTTTCGTTGATTCCTTCTAATATTCGTATCATTGTGTGTGCTGGTAATCATGATTCTGTGCGTTTGTCAGAGCCGCAACCGTGTTTGGATAAAGAGCATGCCAAACCATTGTATGCGCTGCCGAATGTTACTATGGTGTCTAATCCTTCTTTGGTGAATATTCATGCTTCTTCAGATTTTGCTGGTTTTAATGTTTTATTATATCATGGGGGGAGCTATCCTTATTATGCAGATACTGTTGATAGTATTCGTTCTTCAGGTAGGCCGATGTCAGACAGGACTGATTTGGTGATGAGGTTTTTGTTGCAGTGCAGGCATCTGGCGCCTGCTCATTCTAGCACGTTATACATTCCTGATACGAGAAAAGATTATTTGGTAATAGATACTGTTCCTGATTATTTGCTTAGTGGTCACATGCACAAGTCTCGTGTGTTAAATTATCGGGGTGTTGGTATTGTTTGTGGTAGTTGTTGGCAGCCAACTACTCAGTATCAGCAAAAGCTCGGTCACACGCCTGAACCTTGTATAGTTCCTGTGCTTGATTTAAAACAAAGAGGTGTTTTGTTGTTGGATTTCAAAAATGATAGCAAGTGATAACATCCGCAGGTATTTTGAGGCAATCAAAGAGAGGGTTGTTTTTGCTAATTCTGTTGCTTCAATGGCGAGAAAAGTGGGAATTGATCCTGAGCAGGATGTCGAAATTCGTTTGGCTTCTAATATGGCTGAGCGTGTTGAGGGCTTAATTTCTGTTTTGGCTCCGCAGATTTTGAATACTGGTGTTAAGGAGAGAATTCTTGTTCTTGAGAAGGAGTTTGGGGTTTTGGACTGGAGGGTTGCTTTGAAGATTGCTATTGAGGTTGCTCAAGGTGTTTTTTGTTCTTTTAAGGATAAGAAGGAGGCGATTGAGATTGGGATACGGACGGGTTTTGCATATGTTACTGTTGGTGTCGTGAGTAGTCCTCTTGATGGTATTGTTAATATTGATATTAAGAAGCGTCTTGATGGAAAAGAGTATTTTTGTGTGAATTTTGCAGGTCCTATAAGAAATGCAGGAGGCACTGCTGCTGCTGTTTCAGTTATTATTGCTGATTATGTTCGGAAGGCAATGGGTTATGATGTTTATGATGCTCAGCCAGATGAAATTAAGCGGGCGTATGCTGAGGTGATAGATTATCATGAGCGGATTTCTCCAAGGCAGTATCTTCCTTCTGAGGAAGAGATGAATTTTTTGATGGAGCGTCTTCCTGTTGAGATTGGTGCGGATCCTTCAGAAACTGTTGAAGTTAGCAATTATAAGGATTTGGCTAGGGTTCCTACTAATTTTATTCGTTCTGGTTTTTGTCTTGTGCTTACTGATTGTATTCCTCTTAAGGCGCCCAAATTGTGGAAGCAGCTTTCTGTGTGGGGTAATGATTTGGGGCTTTCTCAGTGGAATTTTTTAGGTGAGTATGTTAAGTTGCAGAAAAAGGCAAAAGCCAAAACTGCTGAATTTGTTGGTGTGGGGCCTGATTATACTTATTTGAAAGATGTTGTTGCAGGCAGGCCAGTGTTGGGTTTTCCGTTGAGGAATGGTGCTTTTCGTGTTAGATACGGTCGTTGTAGGACCTCGGGGCTTAGTGCGCAGGCGATTCATCCTGCTACCATGGTTGCTCTTGATAGGTTTATTGCTTGTGGCACTCAGCTTAAGCTGGAGAGGCCCGGAAAGGCTGCTAGCATAAGTTCTTGTAGTTCTATTGAGGGTCCTGTTGTTCGGCTTGATGATGGTTCTGTTTTGTTGCTTTCAGATTATGAGCAGGCAGTGAAGGTTAGTTCGCGTATTGTTGAAATCCTGTTTTTGGGTGATATTTTGTGTTCTTATGGGGATTATGTTAATCGGGCGCATCCGTTGGTTCCTGCTGGCTATTGTGAGGAATGGTGGTGTTTAGAAGCTAAGAAGGCAGGTGCGCCTATTGTTGTTAATTCTGCTATTGACGCGGTGGATGTTTCCAAACGGTTTGGTATTCCTTTGCATCCTGCATATTGTTATCATTGGAATTCTTTGAGTGTGGAGCAGTTTCGTTTATTGCTTGAATGGCTTGGCACTGCTGCTAATGTTGAAGGGCGTATTGTATTGGCGCTTCCTCATCCTGGCAAGAGGAGTTTAGAGCTTATTGGTTTGGCACATGTGGTGTTTGAATCAAAGGTTGTTGTGGATGTTAATCATTCTGTTGGTTTGATTGCTGCTCTGGGGTTGGATTGTAAGTCGGTTAATGATGTTTTGCAGGTGGTTGATAAGAATGTTTCGCAGGATGTTTTTTCTATTGTTAAGCTTGTTTGTTCTGTTCCTTTGCGGGACAAAAGCGGAACTTTTGTTGGTGCGAGAATGGGTCGTCCTGAAAAGGCAAAAATGCGAAAGCTTGATGGTAGTCCTCACATGCTTTTTCCTGTCGGTGAGCAGGGTGGCAGGATGCGTAGTTTGCAGAGTTGTTTGAGTGCTGGTAGTGTTGTTTCTGATTTTCCTTTCTTTTTTTGTAATTCTTGTAAAGCAAGGAGTTTTTTGCCTTCGTGTTTGGGTTGTGGAAGTGCGTGTGTCAGGCAGTGGCATTGTAAGCAGTGTGGCTATCTTGATGTTCCTTGTGGGCATTCTCCTGTTGTTTTTTCTAAACAGACGTTTCCTATACAGAGTGTTTTTCCCGGGCTTTTGAAGGTTCTTGGGCTCGTGCATTATCCTGCGCTTATTAAAGGAGTGAGGGGGACTAGTAATAAAGCGCATTTGTTTGAGCATCCTTGTAAAGGTATTTTGCGTGCAAAACACGATATTTATGTTAATAAAGATGGAACAACGCGGTATGATGCTACTCAATTGCCTCTTACTCATTTTAAACCAAAAGAGATTGGCACTAGTGTTGCTCAGCTTATCTTGTTGGGTTACACGCATGATATTTTTGGAAATGCTTTAACAGGTGATTCTCAGATTGTTGAAATTTTGCCTCAGGATATGGTGTTGCCTGATTGTTCAGAAAGTAATGATGAAGGGAGTAAGGATGTTTTGTTTAGGGTTGCTGGTTTTGTAGATGAGGCATTAAGTTCTTTGTATCGTCAGCGCGCTTTTTATGGGCTTTCTTCTTCAGATGGGTTGATTGGTCAGCTTGTTGTTTTTCTTGCGCCGCATACTAGTGCGGGTATTGTTGGTAGGATTATTGGGTTTTCAAAGGTTCAGGCGGTTTTGTGTCATCCTTACATGCATAGTGCGACTAGGAGGGATTGTGATGGTGATGAGAATTGTGTGATTTTGCTTATGGATGCTTTGTTGAATTTCAGTAAAGCTTATCTTCCTTCTTCTAGGGGTGCAACAATGGATGCTCCGCTTGTTTTGACTACGTTGCTTATTCCTTCAGAGGTTGATGACATGGCTTTTGATGTTGATATTGCTTCTTCGTATCCTTTGGAGTTGTATGAGCGTAGTTTGAGGTTTGCTATGCCTTGGGAGGTTAAAATTTCTCAGATTAAGAGTGTGTTGAACACTCCTGCTCAGTATGAAGGGCATTGTTTTACTCATGATACTGATGATATTAATCGCACAGTTATTTGTAGCGCTTATAAGTTGTTGCCGAGCATGCAGGAGAAACTTGATGGTCAGATAGTTTTGGCTGAAAAGATTCGTGCAGTTGATGAGAAAGAAGTGGCTACTTTGATTATTGATAAGCATTTTCTTCGTGATGCAAAAGGAAATTTAAGGCAATTTTCTACTCAGGAGTTCAGGTGTGTCAGTTGCAATCATAAGTTCCGTAGGCCTCCTTTAAAGGGTTTTTGCACTGAGTGTGGTGGAAAACTTTTGTTTACTGTTGCAGAAGGTAGTATTATTAAGTATGTTGCTCCAATGGTTTCTTTGGCGTATAAGTATGACTTGTCTCCTTATCTAAAGCAGACGATCATGCTTTTGCAAAAGCGTATTGAAGGTGTTTTTGGTAGGGATAAGGAAAAGCAAACTGGTTTAGGCGCTTGGGTTGGCTAATAATAATCATGGGTGGTGTGGCTTGTGCAAATATTTTTCCAGTGACTGCTAATAAGTTTCAAAGAAGGTGTTGTTATTTTTCTACCGCTCCGGTGGCTTGACTCATGATTTAGCTATTTGTTTTTATGTTTGGCACTTGCCTTTTGTTTGCACTCTGGATAGTTGCGAGGTTTTCTTTATTCTCTTATGATTACTGCTTGTGCGAATGGTGTGTCTTGTACGTGTATTATGTTTTTTTCTTCAATCAGTCCTTCTTTTTTTGCCAGCATGATGCTTTTTTTGCCAACTACTTGTATGATGTCTGCGTTTCTGAGGAGGTCTGTTGTTTCTTCTTCAGTCATTTCTTTTCCTTGGTAGTATTCGTTTGTTAAGTCTAGTATTTTGTTGTTTTCTTCTAGTTTTTTTCCTATTATTTCTTTATCTACTGAGGTTATTATTGTTTTGTTGTCCTTGTAATGTGCTTTTACTATCATATCTTTGATTTCACGTGTGTTCTTGTTCCGCATGCTGAGCATTTCATTATTGCAAAATCTGCTTCTTTTAGAATGTCTGTGTCGGGTTTGCCGCATTTTGGGCATAGCACGAATTCGTTTGCGTATTGTCTTATTTTTTCGTTTATTCTTGAAGCAGGCACTTTGCTTCCGATAATTACTCTTTCGTTTTTGATTTCTCCGGGTGTTGCTAGTTCTTTGAGAGCGTATTTAAGGAGGTGTTCTGGCGGTCTTCGCAGTGTTGTTGCTATTTGTATGAAGTTGGTTAGTATTGTTTTGTTGCCTTCTAGGTGTCCTGTTAGTTTTGGTATTTCAAATCTTTGTCTTTCAAATACTTCTTTTGGCATATTCTTTCTTGCTCTTTCTAGCAACTGTTCATACTCCATGAGTTTGTTTATCCCCTGCTTGTTTATAAACCTAGTGGCTTGATTCATAATTTGAACGTGTCTTGTTTTGTTCACCGTGCAATTATGATGTGCTTGTGTTGTGTTTGCAACCGGCTGTAACAACTTGTATTGTTCATGACAAGCAACATGTCTAATTGCGCTAACGTTCATAGTCGGAGTGCTTGAGTTGCAGGTCAAATGAGTAAGTATTCATTATGCTTTTTGGTAGTTGCTGTGCTGAGTTTTCGTATTCTTGCTGCTTTTGTTATTTTTGGCTAACATTTAAATATGTGTTAGTGCGGGTTTCTTGTATGGTTTTGGAAGATTTGGTTAATCCTTTTGTGGCTGAGAAGAAGCCATGGGAGTTGTTTATTTTTGGTTTTGTGTATACTGCAGTGGGTGTTTTTGCTGCTTTGTGGATTTTTAAGGAGCAGGCATCTATGGTTATGGTGTTTTTTACAGTTATTGCTGCTTTGCCTTTGTTTTATCATACTATGCGATTGGAGGAAAAGAAGGATTTGGTGTTGCTTAGGGAGAGGGATATTTTGAAGGAGCATGCAAAGGCGTTGCGTTTTTTAACTGCTTTTTTTCTCGGTTCAGTGCTTGCTTTTACGTTTGCTTATGTTCTTTTGCCTTCTGATAGAGTGGATGGTGTTTTTCGTGCGCAGGAGGAGACTATTTCTTCTGTGAATCAGAAGGTTACAGGCAATACTTATTCGTTGACTGTTCTTAGTAAGATTTTTTTGAATAATATTAAAGTGATGGTTTTTTCTTTGTTGTTTTCTTTTTTGTATGGCACTGGTGCTTTGTTTATTATGGTGTGGAATGCTTCGGTGATTGGTGCTGCTGCTGGTAATTTTTTTAGGACGCATTTAGCAGAGTATGCTTCTAGTGTTGGGCTGGCTAAGGTGGGGAGTTATTTTTCAGTTATTTCTCTCACGATTCTTAGGTATAGTATTCATGGCATTCCTGAAATTTTAGGTTATTGGATTGCTGGTCTTGCTGGAGGTATTCTTTCTGTATCTGTGATTCGTAAGGACTATCGTCTTCATGAGTTTGAGCGTGTTTTGTTGGATGTTTCGGACTTGATTGTTTTGGCCGCCATGGTGTTGTTTGTTGCTGCTGTTCTTGAGGTTTATGTTACTCCTTTGATTGTTTCGTAAAAGTAGGATGTTTTGGATTGCTTATTGCAAAATAGAGTTTAATCTCCTTCTGCTTGCAGCAGGGGTGACTGAGATTGGCGGGGTTGCTTTATTTTTTTTTCAGGTTTATTCGCTGTAAAGCTTAAATACTTGTTTTGTTGTTTTTTGTTTTATGGTGTCTGTTCGTGCTTATGTTAGGTCTTTGCTTAAGCAGGGGTATTCAGAAGGCGCTATTCGTCAGGTTTTGGTGCGTTCTGGCTATTCTGATAGAGATATTGCGCTTGCTTTTCGTAGGTCTTATCTTTTTGTTTTTGTTATTGCTGCGGTTTTGGTTGTGATTGCTGTTTTGTTAATCTTTCCTTTAATGTTTAAGCCAGAGGTTGTTGAAGTTAAGGCGTTTGTTTCTGGTGTTTCTGGTGAGGTGGTTGGTTCTGTGCGTTTTGATTCTTCTTCTGATAGGAGGGTTTCGCTTAAGGCAAATGTTGTTTTGATTGATTCTTCCGGGTCTGTTGTAGTGTCTAAGCAGTTTGTTGAGCAATTTATTGGTTCGGTTGTTATTCCTGTTTCTTTTTCTGCTAAAGGTCTTTCTCCGGGGAGGTATTCTTTGGAGGTTAGTTCTTTTTTTAAAGGCAAGCGGTTGAGTGATTCTGTTGATGTTGTTGTTGAAAGTGTTGGCTTGTTGCCTGATGTTTCACCTGTTGTTTCTTTTGTTCAGGAGTGTCCTTCTGGTTGTAATGATTTTAATGCGTGCACGTCTGATTCTTGTGTTGATGGTGGTTGTGTTAATGTTCTTTTCTCGCCTTGTTGTGGTAATCGCGAGTGTGAGAGTTCTGAGAATCCTGCTAGTTGTCCGGGGGATTGTGTTGTTCGCCCGAGAAAGACGTATGCTGAGGTTGTTGATGAGGCAAAGGCAGTTGCCGTAGCTGATCCTGAGGAGGGCTCTAGGATGTGTGCTTCTATTCTTGTTGTGCCTCAGCTTGATTTATGTTTTTCTGAGATTGCCAAAATTTCTAGAAATAGTGGGTATTGTGCTGCTATTCGTACTGTTGTTGTTAGGGATTCTTGTTATGCCGGGCTTGCTCAATTTTCTCCCGGGGATTGTGATAAGATTTTTGATGAGTATGTTAGGACTGCTTGTTATACTTTTAGTGCGAATTCTGTTCAGTTGAGTGGATGAGGGGGTAATTATGAATATTTTGGTTATACTTTGCTTATTGTTCCTCTTCTTGGTTCGTATATGTCTCCGCTTCTTTTTAGTGTGTTGATTATTTCGTCTATTTCTGATTCTGTGAGTCCTTTTTGTTGTGCTGTTTTGTATACTGTTTCTGTGGGTATTTCTTTTCCGTGTGTTTTTTCAAGGTCAAGGATGAGTTCTTTTATCAGGATTATTTTGCTTCTTTGGCTGGCAGGTATTTCTGTTGCGATTCTGTCTATATCTATTGTTCCTGTTTTTTCGTCAAAGGCGACTTGTTTTAGGCAGTGGTCTAGGAGTTCTATTGCTTTTCTTGCGTCTTTTTTTAGCACTTTTTTTGATAGTCGCATTTTTGCGCTTGCTTCTGATAGCCGCACTAGTCCTTCTAGTTGTCGTGCGCTTATTCCTATTGATCTGTTGCCTCCTGCTTGGCTTCTCATTTTTAGGTAGTATTCTCTTAGTTCTTCTATTGCTTCGTCTGTTAGTTGTGGTTTGCAGTTTTGTTTTGCGTATGCAATGTATTTTCTTAGGAATCTTGTGTCTATTTCTGGTGGTTCTAGTTTGTTTTTGTGAAGGTCTAGTATGAATCTTGCCATTCTTTCGTCGTTTTTTGGTTCTGGGACGTCTTTTATTGGGAAGATTAGGTCAAATCTGCTTAGTAGTGTTGTTGGAAGGTTTATTTGGTTGCCTATTGTGTCGTAGGGGTCAAATCTTCCGAATTTTGGGTTTGCTGCTGCTAGCACTGATGTTTCGCATCTTAGTGTGGCTTGTATGTTTGCTTTGCTTATTGTTACTGTTTGTTGTTCTAATGCTTCGTGCATTGCCCATGCGTCTTCTTTGCTCATCTTGTCTAGTTCGTCTATTGCGCATAGTCCGTTGTTTGCTAGAACTAGTGCTCCTGCCTCTAAGCTCCATCCTTGTAGGAATTCGTCTTTTACTACTGTTGCGCTTAGGCCTGCTCCTGATGTTGTTTTGCCTGTTACGTATCTTGATTTTGGTGCTACTGTAGTTATTCGTTTTAAGAGTTGGCTTTTTGCTGCTCCCGGGTCTCCGACGAGTAGCATGTGCGTGTCTCCTCTTATTACTACGCCGTCTTCTCTTTTTTTTCTTACTCCGCCGAATAATTGTAGTATGAGTGCTTCTTTTATTTTTTCATGTCCGTATATTCCGGGTGCTATGCTTTTTAGCATTTTTTGGTTTAGTTGTGGGTCTTGGCTTAGGTCTAGTATTTGTTTTTCTTCTTCTTCTGTTATTTTGATTTCTGTGTAGTCTTCTATCACGCTTTGTATGCTGTTTGCTTCTAGCATTATGTCAAAGGTTGTGCTTTGGCCTCCTGTTCTTAGTATTACTGGGACTTCTTTCATAATTCCGTTTATTACTATTCTGTTGCCCGGGTTTGTTTTTCTTTCTGCCATTGTGCTTACTAAGTCGTTTTTTAGGAATACCCTGATTCTTTTTGGTTGTTCTCCGCCGTCTAGTTGTTCTGGTGCTTCTTCTAGTGTTAGTGCTTGTGCGTCCACGAGTTCTTTTGTTACTAGTTTGAATCTGTCTTTTCTTCCGCAGGAGCATTTTGTTGGTTCTTTGAATTTTGTGTCTAGTTGTAGCACTCTTAGTTCGTGTCCGCAGCTTGGGCACTCAAATATGGCGTTTGTTATTTGTGGTCTTACGTCGCTTTTTTGTCTTACTACTCCTTCAATTAGTATTAGCTTGTTTAGGTGTGTGCTTCTTAGGCTTCTTATCATTATTCTGCTGCTTTCAGGTAGTTTGTGGAATCGTATTGAGAATTTTTTTGCATCAAATGATTCTAGTGCGATTTCTGCTCCTCTTAGTGCTTCTTCAGGATGTTCTAGTAAGTATTCTGCTACTTCTGGATCGTTTATTGCTAATTTTGGAAATTCTATGTGCAGCACTCTTTCGCCTTTTCTTGCTTGTTCGAGTATTGTTGCTTCGTATTCTTTTCTTAAAAAGTCTTCCAGCCGGGCTACAAGGTCATTGGCGCTTAGTGTGGCTTCCATTGTTTTGTACAATGTTTTTTACGTATTTAAGCATTGTTGCACAGGAAACTTTATGCCCCCTTTGCTTCATCTGCGGCATGTGGAGTTTTTTTTATGTGTATTGTAGTATTGGTTTTATGCGTGTCCCGCCGTCAGGAGTGTCTATTTTTTCTTTGTCTCCTTTTGTTCTGTGTATGTTGTGCACGAGTAGTTTTTTTCCTCTGGGCTGTTTGAATGCTGATTTATACGTGTGTATCAGGTAGTTTTCAGCCATTGCAATGAACTGTATGTCAAATGTTTGGCTGTCTGGTGCATTTAGCACTTGTGCTATTTGTTTTGCTTTTTCTTCGTTTGTGCTGTCATTTTCTAGAGTGTCGCGATATTTAAAAACGCCTCGTATGCTCCAGTCGTATCTATCTACTATTTCAAATTCGCACACCTCCCACTTTTCGGATTTAACGATTTTTGGACTGCAAAGCCGTACATTGTCCACTGCCGCAAAGTTCACTACTTGTTTTAGTGTATTAGTGTTTGGGAAGGTGAGGTCTTTCAATCGGCAGTCCAGTACGTCGCTAGCTTCTTTTGCAAATGAGTAAAATTTTTTGTTGGTTATAGTTTTTAAAGCAACCCATGCAACGCAACTAATTGGAACTCGTTCTGCTTTTGATAGTGTGCTGTAATTATCTAGTATGTCTTGTACGTCTTCTGTTTCGTATAGTCTTACTTTTCCTAAAAATTTTCTTAAGAACCAGCGAGGTATTTTTATCCCTGCTCGTGTTTGTAAGCCGCTATCCTGTTCTTCTTCTTTTTGCAGCATATCTTCTAGTTTTGCTATTTCTTTCGCTAGCTCGCCTTCTGTTATGTCTCGCATGCTGTATTGTTGTGTTGTTTGATTATTAAAGTTAATGCAATTATCTGCGTTTTATTGTCATGAACAATACTCTTTGTTGCAAATGATTACAAACACGGTGCAAGCACATGGTAAGGGCTTGGTGTGAAGACAAGAAAAGATACGTTCAAATCATGAGCCAAGCCACAAGGGCTGCTAGGAAATAACAACACA
>JACQMV010000043.1 GCA_016203395.1 Candidatus Woesearchaeota archaeon
ATAAAAATAGTAAATTCTTCCTCATATAGCAAACGAAACATATGCGAAAATTTACTTCATTTGCTATAGTTTGTGAACGAAGCATTTAAAAATACAAAGGTTTTTCGTCGTCTTATGAAGCATAAAGATTTGTTGTTGATAGGTGTGGTTGGTGTTGCCATTGTGCTTTTGTTTGTGCAGGGTGAACTTACAGGAATGCCGTTGATTCAGCCAAGAATTCCTGTTTATGGTGTCCGTCCTAATCCTACGCTTGCGGTTGTTGCTTGTTGTGACTCTTGTAATGATATTAGTTCTTGTTATACTACAACTCAGGGAAGAACTGTTTTGAAGCTTCCTCCATGTAATGCGTGGGAAGTGAGGTGCAAGTTATGAAGTTAGAGTATGCTTTTTTGAGTGTTGTTGTTATTGCAATAGCAGGTCTCGTGCTTACGTGGATTGCTCCCGGAGGCACTGCAGGTGTTGTGAATATCGTCAAGCCGTGCTTTGATAGCGATGGCGAAAATGATGAATTCGTTCAGGGGTATATTCAGACAGCTACTTTTTTTGATGATGATCATTGTGAGTTTGAAGGTGAGCGTATTGATAGCTGTCGTGGTCGTTATTGTCGTATTGCCGAATATTCTTGCGTGGTTGGCAGGCCTAGTGTGGTCAAAAAGCCATGCCCGACTTATGCTCCTTTATGCCAGAAAGGCACGTGTGTTTCGCCTGCAGATATTAAAGAGACATTTTTTGAGTATAGAAGGTAATGCTTAAAAGATAAGCAGTATTCTGTTTAGTATGAATGATTTTTCTGATATTTTAGGCCAGGACGTTGCCAAGAGTCAGCTATCTGGTGCGTTATTGGCTAAAAGGCACGTTATTATTGTTGGTCCTCCGGGAGTTGGCAAGACTACTATTGCTAAGAATGTTGCTAAAACGCTTGCTGATTTAGAGCTTATGGACTGTCAGTATCATTGTTCTCCAAGGATGGCTTTATGCCCTGCCTGTCTTTCTGGAAAGTCAAAAAAGAAGGTTGTTAAGGGTATTGAGCGTTTTGTCAGGATTCAGGGCAGTCCAGATCTTAGTGCAGAGGACTTGCTTGGAAGCATTGATCCTGTGAAAGCATTGTCTTTTGGTCCTACAAGCTTAGAAGCATTCACTCCTGGAAAAATATTTCAGGCAAATCAGGGAGTGTTGTTTTTTGATGAGCTTAATCGTTGTCCTGAGAAATTGCAGAATGCTTTGTTGCAAGTGCTTGAGGAAGGTATTGCAAATCTTGGTGCGTATAAGGTTCCTTTACCTGCGAGCTTTATTTTTATTGGCACTATGAATCCTGAAGAAACTGGCGCTACGGAAAAGCTGTCTGATGTTTTTCTTGACAGGTTTGATCTCATTTCATTGTCATGGCCTGAATCTATTGATACAGAATCTGATATTGTGATGAAGAATGCTTCTTTTTTTGCAGAATTCCCTTCTTCTTTGCTTAGGAATTCTTTGCTGTTTATTCGGCTTTTGAGGGAAAACAAAGATCTTTCCAAGCATCCGGGTGTTAGAGCGAGTATTGGCGTTTGTGAAAGGGCATCTGCTCATGCGCATTTGGAAGGCAGGAAAAAAGTATGCGCTAAGGATGTTGAAGCAGTTCTCGTGAGTGTTTTGGCGCACAGGATTGAGCTTAAACCGAGTGCAAAACATTCTAGCTCAGTTTCTGAATTTATTATGAAGCAGTTCCAGGACTTTATAAGTCACAATCCTGATTTCGTTGGTGAGTGTCTTTAGCAGCGATTCCTCTTTGAATGATAATTCTTATGGTGAAGGTGTTGGGCAATTAGTTCTTGATAGTATTGATAATTGCGTTGGTCAATTTGTTCCTGATATTTTATTTGAGCAGTTAGTCAAGGAGTATTCTAATGCTAGAAGGATTCTCGGTCCGAGGCTTATTCGTTTGCTGACAGGTTTTGAAATGGATGATATTGAAAGAAATGCCCGCTATCCTGAATTTGCACGTACATTGAAGGATAATTTACTAAAGAATGTTGAACGTTTGAGAAATGCAGAGATTATTGACGAGCACGGTGTTCTTACTGAAAAAGCAGTTGAGTGTGCAGGTGTTGAGCTTTTAAAAAGTGCTGAGCAGGAGGTTTTCGGAGAACCATCCAAACGCATTAGTAGGCAGGGTGAAGAGAAGGATCTTCGCAAATACAGAAGTGGGGATTATTACAAGGATGTAAACATTCCTGCTACTATCAGAGAGGTTACAAGAAACAATGCGCAACTGGATTATTCTTCGCTTATTGTTAATAATAAAGTACTCAGTAAAGGTTGTCAGATAATATTTGCTTTGGATGCCAGCATTAGTATGCGTGGTGAGAAGATATCAGTTGGTAAAAAAGCAGGTGCGTCTCTTGCTTTGAGGGCTATGAATAACAAAGACAGGGTAGGGGTTGTTGTTTTTGGAACAGATATTAAGGAAAGCATCGCTCCTTCTCTTGTATTGAAAGATGTTTTGCATGCGCTTGTCAGGGCAAGGCCTTCTACTCAGACAGATATTGCCAGAACTATTCTTTATTCTTCTTCATTATTCTCTTTTTCAGGCAAAAAGCACTTGGTGATTATTACTGATGCTTTTCCGACTATTGGTGCCGAGGATGACGTTATTGAAGAGGTTTCAAAAGCAGGCAAGCTTGGCATCACAATAACAGTTATAGGCATAGATGTTGATGCTCATGGGCGGATGCTTGCTGAAAAAATGGCTTTGCTTGGTAATGGAAAGTTTTACATTGCTGAAAGTATTAGTGACATTCCTACGCTGGTGTTGCAGGATTATGGATTGCTTTGATTAAACCTAATGCTTTATAAAATACCGTTATTACTTGGCTTGTTATGAAGCTTGTTGCTTTCGTGGACTTGCATGCTAACATGTCTTTGTTTAAGCGTTTGGAGGCAGTAGTCAGGAAAGAATCTCCTGACTATATTGTGTGTGCAGGGGATTTTACTATTTTTGAGCAGGATATGGAGCACATGGTTGAGAAGGTTGCGTCTTTAGGTAAGGTTTTGCTTATTAACGGTAATCATGAAACTGAGGAGGCAACTGCAGTGTATTGCAAAAAGCATAACATTACGTTTATTCATGGCAAATCTCTGGATATTGGAGGTATTACGTTTGTTGGCTGGGGTGGTGGTGGTTTTGAGGAAAAGGATGAGGAGTTTGAGGCATTTGTTCAGCAGATTAATACGCGTAACAAAATAGTTCTTGTTACTCATGCTCCAGTTTATGGCACTGAAGTAGATAAGATGTGGAATGAGCATCGTGGCAATAAGAGTATTGCAGAATTTTGCAAAAAGGCATCTGTGAGAGTTGCTATTTGTGGTCATTTTCATGAGAATGCGGGAAAGCATGGAAAGCTTGGAAAAACAATTGTTATTAATCCCGGGCCTGTTGGAGCAGTGATTGAGATTGAGCCGTGAACGGATTATTTTAAAGCAGGGTGCTGTTTGGGCAGCGCATGATGCATTAACTTCTTTTTATCTTAGCGCTTTTGCTGTTTCTCAGGGCGCGTCTAACACGGTTATTGGCTTGCTCGGTAGCATTCCTTTTTTAGCTGTTTTTTTGTCAGAGTATGTTGGTGTGCTTCTTATTGAAAAGCTTCCAAGAAATATAATTGTGTTTATTACAGGAGTGTCAGCTAGGGCATTGTGGATTGTTATTGGGCTATTACCGTTCTTTTTAGATAGCCCTATTGTTGGTATAGTGGTTGTTTATTTTGTTTCTAAGTTTATAGAATTTCTTGGTGATCCTGCATGGACTTCTTTGGTGGGTGATGCTGTTGATGAGAAAAAAAGAGGTCTTTTTTTTGGCAGAAGGAATCGGGTTATAACATTTTGGAATACTGTTGTTGTTGTGATTGCGGGTTTGTTTCTCTCCAGATATGGTAATTATTCTATTGTGTTTGCTGCAGGCGCGCTGCTTGGTGTGTGGTCTGGCTTTCTTGCAAAAAAGGTGAAGCTTAAGGAATTAAGCCACACTCATCATACTATTAAGGAGTTTGTTCATGTTAAGGGAGAATTTTTGCATTTTTGTCTTGCAATAATGGTGTTTCAGTTCGGGGTTATGATTGCTGCTCCTTTGTTTACTGTGTATATTCTTAAGAACCTTGGCATGGCTGTTCAGTTTGTTGCTTTCACAACTGCTGTTACTACACTATCCAAGTTTGCTTTTTATCCTTTAATTGGTAAGCTTGCAGACAGGTTCGGTGACAAGGTGGTTAGTATCATTTCTATGGTCGGGATTGCTTTTGTTCCTTTGATGTACGTGTTTGTTACTCAGCAACCGTATTGGATTTTTTTAATCAGTATTTTTGCAGGAGTGGTGTGGGCTGGTGCAGATATTGCACATTTTAATATGCTTCTTGATTTGTCTAAGCCAGATACAAGAGCAGTTATGGCTGCTGAGTTTAATACATTAGTCAGTATTCCTATGGCTGTTGCTCCTTTTTTAGGAGGACTCTTAGCAGACAATGCGTTTGTTTTTCTTTCAGGCATTCCTCTTGTTTTTGTTATTTCTTTTATTATCCGGTTGTTTTCAGTTGTTCCGATGATGCACTTGCACGAACCACGTATTCATAAAGAGTCATCTGTTTTGGAGGTCATTCGCGAGGTTGTGATTGGCTATCCTTCTAGGGGGTTTTCACATTCTTGGAGGGTTTTTTCAAAATATGCTAAAAGAAGCAGTTGATTTTGTGGAAAAGAGCAGTGTTTTTCTGAATAAAGGAAAACTCGTCCATCTTATAATTATTGGTAGCACTGTCAGTATTGGCTATCTTGACGGAAAAAAGATTATTACGTATAATATTGGCACAACTGTTGAGCGTATGGCTGAAGATGATATTCTTGATAGTGGTAGCCCGATTCTGGAGCTTAAATGTGATGAAGTTCATGTTGAACCAGTACAAGCGCGGGATATTGCTAAAGAAGTTGCCAAAAGTAGTTATCCTTTGGAGTGTGCTGAAAAATGGCTTGTTGTTTTGCAGAATCCTGGCAAACCATGCTATACAATAACAGGAATAACTAAATCATTAAAAACTATTAGTGTAAAAATTGATGCTTTTGGAAAGGTGTTTGAACATTCTTGCGAACAACTGGCGCTTTTTGATAAACCGCCCAACCACGCATAGTGTTTTTGTGTTTCTTTTATAAAGTGAACTTCTTATTTATTCTATTTGTTATTTTACTGACGGTGATGTTTTTTTATCCTGTTTGTAGCTACAATAATTCACTCAGGTATATTCTGTAGATTGTATTTTCCCATGCAAGAATGTTTAAAAACTCAGCCAGTGCTGGTTTTTTCATGACTCCACAGCCAATCAATTGGAAATTGGTGAGGCAGAATAAAGCATTAACATTGTTTTTGGTTGAGGAGGAACAAAAGCACGATAATAAGTAATTATAGCAAATGAAGTAAATTTTCGCATATGTTTCGTTTGCTATATGAGGAAG
>JACQMV010000048.1 GCA_016203395.1 Candidatus Woesearchaeota archaeon
ACCTTCAAAGTACCCATCAAGCCACAAGGGCCGTGGAAAGGCATTATCATCTCACACTCTTATTTTTTCCCGGGATGGCTATGGGAAATAACAACACATTCTTTGATAAGTATTAGCAGAGGTGGAAAGATATTTGCACAATCTACACACACTATGAGTATTATTAGCGGCAGGAGATTACAAAACAATTGATTACTATTCGCCAAGCACAATTAAGAGAGCTGCATCAGTAGAGGGCAATATTCTTAAACAAGCGAGCAATAAATAAGCCATGTTGTTACTAGACACATCATTCATACTGTCATGTGCAGAGCACAAGATAGACCTATTTACAGAATTAGAAAGAACTACAGGAATAGCGCCACACTATTTAACAAAAACAACAGATGAACTAAAAGGAATAGCAACAGGCAACTCAAAAAGGGCAGAAACAGCAAAACTCGCAATTGCTTTTTTAAAAAGAATGACAAGCATACCATCAACAGGATATGTGGACGAGGACATTCTTTCAAAAACACAACAAGGCGATATTGTCGCCACAACAGATAAAAGATTAAGAACCCTTTTAAAGCAAAAAGGAATAAGAATACTAATAATCAGACAGAGAAAATACGTAAGCGAATACGAAGGAAAATGAACGAAAAAATAAAAACAAGAGAGGAAATAGCAAAGATTGTTGCTGAACTAAAAACACAAGGCAAGAAAATAATCACAACAAACGGTTGTTTTGATATATTACATACAGGACATGCAACCTATCTTGAACAAGCCAAAAAACTTGGCGACGTGCTAATAGTAGGACTAAATAGTGATGCAAGCGTCCGAACATATAAAGGACCAGAAAGACCAATAAACAAACAAGAAGACAGAGCACTTATGCTGGCTGCACTGGAAAGCGTGAACTTTGTAACGATATTTGAAGAGCCAACACCAATACCCCTTCTTGAGCAGATAAAACCACACGTCCACGTAAAAGGAGGAGATTACACAAAAGAAAAGATGTGCGAAACCCCTACTGTTGAAAAACACGGAGGCAAGATAGTAATCTTACCATTAATTGAAGGAAAATCAACAACTAACATTATAACCACCATTAAGAGCAAATAGCCCTTTCAGAGTAGTGAAAATAGAGAAGGTTTATATACTGAGTTTTCCTGTATTTTCTTATGAACCGGGGCGATATTAGCATACTTGTTGATGTAATAGAGGAATTGGGCTGGCCTATCGGAAACAAAAAAGGGCTGGAACAGCTAACAAGTGAACAAACTGCAAAAGCAATTATCAAAGAATATTCTGCAAGATTAGAACAGTTAAGAACGAAATATTCAGAATGCACAGAAAATGATCGCGAGGAAATGCGGCGCTTGGCAGAAATGATGATAAAAAGATCACCAATTACAACATACACTTTTGCGAAAGACATTAAAGATGATACTTTGCTTGAAATGGCAAGAACCGCTTTAGCAGAAAATGAAGCAAGCACCGGACTTTTCCCTGACGATTATGCATTACAAGCAAAAGCGTTAGCAAGAAAATTATACGCACGACAAGGAACACAATACGAGCCGAATGAAGGATTAGTACAACACGCACTCCACTCGTTTGTACGAGCAACACAAACTAATGATACAAAAACACAAAGAAATACTGCGGCAGTAATGCGTGAACACGACCCTGCTACCGGCTTCTTAGCAGGATACGTCTACGACAGACAACTTGCCAAAAGCTCAGCACGAATACTCCTAGAACAAGATCCACAGGCACTTTATCTAATGGCAGATGAAACCTCTTTGGAACACAGAGCGGCAAAAACAAAACTTTTAGAAAACCCTGAAAAGGCATATATAATCGGACACGTTAGTAATGACAATGATTTAATTGAAAGAGCAGCACAACAAATGCTAAAAAATCCTGCAAATGCCTTCCACCAAGCAATAATTCATAAAGACGAGAAGTTAGCTAAAAAAGCATTGGGATTAGTAATAAAACAGCACAAGGCAGGACATTTATCAAACACGGTTTTGAGAATCTACCTACAGTCTGAATAATACTTGAGTAAATGCGTTCATGCCATTGCTAAGAATAATATGATAATTAATCATGTTGTTTTTCATGAGCAATACAATTTGTTGCAAGCACAGGAATAAGAACTAAGTATACCGACATGGTTGTTGGGAATGATTACACGTTCTTTTGCCCTTATTAACCCAACACTCCCGCAAGCTTTATAAAGCAAAGTTGAAACTTTTAGAGAATGTTCTATAAGCTTGAGCTCAGAGACCACGTAAGAGTGCCTCCACTGTTCTTTGGAGAAAAACTAGACAGTGCTATAATCAAAAGTGCAAGAACCAAATACGAGGGCTTAATCAATCAGGACATAGGAATAGTAATAGATGTAATCGGCGTAAAAGACGTAGGAGAAGGAACAATAATCGCAGGAGACGGAGCAGCATACTATGAAACAACAATAGAAGTATTAACGCTAAAACCAGAACTCCAAGAAGTGACCTTCGGAAGAATAAAGGACATAACTGATTTCGGAGCATTCCTGACAATGGGACCAATAGACGGAATGATACACATATCACAAACAATGGACGATTTCGTAAGCTTCTCAAAAGACAAGGTATTATTAGGAAGAGACTCAAAAAGAAGCTTAAGAATAGGTGATTTGTGCAGCGCAAGAATAATCGCAATATCCTACAAAGACATAACAAACCCGAAAATAGGACTAACAATGAGACAACCATGGCTTGGTAAAAAAGAATGGAGCCAAAAAGAAGAAAAAAAGGTGAAAAAAAATGAAGCGTAAAGTATGCAAATCATGCAAAATCTTTTATGAAGAAGAACACTGCCCAGTATGCAAAACAGACCAGCAAGCAAACTCATGGAAAGGCCGCATACACATACTCAATGCAAAAGAAAGCGACATTGCAAAAAAAATACGAATAACAAAGGATGGAGAATACGCCATAAAAATAGGATGAAACTAGAAATAACCTCCCAGAAAGAGCAAACTTTATTGTCGAGAAAACAGGTAGGTGCAAGAATAATATACGACAAAGCAACACCATCAAAAGACACAATAAAACAAGAAATAGCAGGCCAGCTTAAAGCGGAACCAGCATTAATCGCACTGGGAAAAATAGAAACAATATTTGGAACAACAGAAGCAAAAGTAACTGCATACGTTTACGAAAACAAAGAAAAAATGGCGCTAATAGAAATAAAACCATCAGTAGAGAAAGGTAGCAAAAAAACAGAGAAAAAGCAAGAAGTAAAAAAAGAGGCATAAATGGCAGAAGAAAAAAAAGAAGCAAAAAAAACAGAACAAAAACAACCTAAAAAGCCAAAAAAATCATTATACAAGATAGAAGGCGACAAAATAATAAGAACAAACCCACACTGCCCAAAATGCGGAACAGGATACTTCTTAGCAGTCCACGAAAAAAGAAAACACTGCGGGAACTGTGCATACACTGAATTTGTAAAATAAAACGCAATTACTTATGTTGTGCTGTAAAGATTAATGTCGTCGCACGAGTTTTTGCGACCATACCCTGAGTTCAGCTATAAATGATTCCTGACGTCCCGGAGCCAGTTTTCTACAAGTGAGTGTGCCTCCAAAATCGTCAAATTCTACTGAGTAAGGCGGTTCAAAACTTAGTCTGAAGCTTTCAATTAGCTCTGCATATGATGGTTGTACACGCTCATAAGTCATAATCCTAGCAGATTGTGATACTGCGAGATGACGTGCTAGTTCTGATAGATCTGTGTTTTTACATTCTTCCCACCTATCAGGATTACTTGCGCTTTCTCTTCGGCACCAATATTTGAATATGTCGTTTTGGAGTCTGGGACAATACAATTCAAAAACATGCACTACTCCGTTTATTTCACCGTTCGCCATTTTATTACATAATCACTTCTAAGCTTATAAAGTTGCATCTTAAATACGTGTTTCGTTAAGGATAAAGTCAACCCTGCCTGCTAAAACTTCCATGAACAAATAAAATATTCGCCATGCAGCCCTTGCTAATTCTTATCTTAACTTAGGTCATACTTTATCGGCAGCTCTTGTGCTCTGACTGTGAGTTTTAACGCAATTAGCAGTTTTATTGACAGGGGCAATACAATTTGTTGCACCCCTGAAAATAACCTGATTTGATAATGCATTTTTCCCACAGCTCATGCGCTCTGACTGTGAACTTTAACGCAAGTTTACGTATTATTCGTCATGAGCAATACCATTTGTTGCAACCTGTTACGAGCGCATTGTAAGGGCTTGGTGTGACAACAAAACAAGATCCCTTCAAACTACTCATCAAGCCACAATGGCTGTAGAAAAATAATAACCTCCTCTTTGATAAGTAGTGGCAGGTGCAAGCAAATGGTAAGGCCAAGTATGACGACAAGAAAAGACACGTTCAAATAATGAGTCAAGCCACAATGGCTGTGGAAAGCATTATCATATCACGCTCTTATTTTTTTTCCGAGAGGGTTGCTAGGAAATAATAACACATTCTTTGACAGGTATTAGCAGAGTTATTAAGTTAGGTTTTTAAGCGGTGTGTTACTTATAACTGAATGAAAATAAGAAGAAGAGAGTTTTTCGGAGTCTGCGCTGCTGTCGTTACGGCACTTCGTGCTGATGAACAAGAAAACTTTGCTAAGTGGTATTCCAAAGAAATCAGTGAAGCGAAAGGAAAAGAGATAATCCATCCTGACCTTATTGAAAGAGTAGTTCCTGATGTAAACAAAACAAAACAGTATGAAAAAAAGATTCTTGGACACTTCCCTGATGCTACCCGTCTGGAAGGTAGTTTCATTTCAGGACAGTTCTTTCACAGCTTTGACGTTGATGATAATACCTTTGAAAATTACTCAAACAGAATGCTAAGACATATGCGCGAATTCTTTGACTTTATAGGGGTAGAGCTGCCGAATTTCAAATTTTCAAGACTAACAGAACACACTGTTTTCGGACACACTGACGAATACATCCCACTGCATGTTGTGTGGAACATAAAGACAGGAATAAAAGCAACCTATGCAGTTCATACACAAAATGAAGTTATAATTTCGGAAATTGACCAGCCGGAAGATACATCTGAAGGAGAATTTACGCGCACACTGGCTGTTGAAGAAGAAAACGGCACATTGTTTGTTTCACAAGAAAGAATAAGCCCGATATTTATAGCAGTAGGCCCAAATAGTTTCGCCTGTTTTACAAGCCCATTAGCAGAAGCACTGCATTTTTCACTGACCGAAACAACAATAGAAAATGCATTAAGAGATGCTAATAAGCAGGGCGCTGATACTGAGAAATTTAATAGCATTATGAAATATCATACTCTTCGTGAAGAAGGTATTTGTCATGCTCTTCTTGATTACTTCGTTGAAGTAAGACACGAGCAACTCGGCTTCTCGCTTGAGGAATGTGCTAAATACTCCTCCCGAACCAATAAACGAGAACGATACTTGTTTGTTCCTGTTGTAAAACCAAAAATTCATTTAACAGGCGCAAAAAACGTTCTGAAACAATATTATTTCGGAGCTGAGAATCTTTTTAAGTGAAACCATGCGCGCGTCATATATTATTATCCCTGCAGCGCGAGGAACTCTTCTGTATTTAACTTCTCGCCCCTTTGAAGCTTAAGCTCAGCATTTCTTTTTTTGTCATGAAGAAGCTTCTTCATTTCAACTTCATGCTGCCTTTTCTCAGCCATTGTCTGCTCGCCTGCCTTTTTCAAAAGCACGTCTAGTTCTGCACACAATTCTTTTTCCTTCACTTCATTTTTTTCAATATCCTTAATGATTGCTTCTTCTTCCTGCCTGAGCCGATCAATATCCTCATTAAGCTTTAGAATCTGTTCGTGCTTTTCCTGGCTCTGTCTGGCAATATCCTGAATATTACCGTGCAAATCATCAGCATGTTTTCTTGCTTCTGTCAAATGCTTCTTAATTTCAGTCCTTTCATGAGTAACTTTCTCTTTTGATTCTTCCTGAGCAAGCTCCTTCTTCAACTTATTAATCTGCTTCATAACCTTTTCTTCCTTCTCAAAAGCCATGCCTGCAGTTTCTATATCATATTCCATCTTTTCAATCTGATAGCGCAACATCTGCGCTTTACTTTTCACAATAGGCATACCTCGTACCTTAATCAAATCATCCTTCAGCTGAGAATTATACTGCCTGCGCTCGCCTTTCAGCTGCTTTACAGAATCAGTAAGCGTGTTTCTTTCTGAACGAAGTTTTTTAGTGAGATTAATCTTGTCAGCAATCGCCCTGCCAATTTCCCGCCTTTTTTTAAGGGCGTGCCTAATACTAAAAGAGAGCTCCTTTAGCCCTTTTTTGAGCGCATCAATTTCCACGATTAACCGAACAAGGCGCTAAGCCCTGCTGCTGCTTGTTCTTCGCTCACCTTTTCTTCCTTCTTTTCCTCTTTCTTCTCTGCTTTTGGCGCTTCTGCAACAGGTGCTGCTACAGATGTAGACTTCTGCACTGCTTCATCAATATTGACATTGGCAAGTGCTGAAACAAGTGCTTTAATCCTTGCTTCATCTGACTTGAAACCCGCTGCTTCAAGCACTTTCTTTACATTTGCTTCATCTATCTTTCCACCTGCTTTGTGGATCAACAGCGCCGCATAGACATACTCCATTTTTTTGTTCCTCCTCAACTTGTTATTACTGATAATGATTGTGCTGCACGATGCGCACTTTGAATAAACAAGACTATTGTATCAGGCATTATTATATTTGCGTTCACAGCAAGATTAATACTTGCTTTAGCCGCTCTTGAAATTGCCTGCGAAATGAATTCATCATCTATATCTAAAATATCCTTCGCATATACCTTGCCATGCTCGTACATTGCTGCGACATTCAAGCCAATCTGGATTGGTTCAATACCCAAACGAGCCAACATACTTGCAAGCTGAGGACTGAATGCGTCTCCTGCTTTAATAACCATTACATCCTGCTTGATAACAATCTTACCTTCTTCAACACCTGCTTTAATCTTCAAAGCACTTAATTCAGAAATTACAGGACCGGGAGTGAATGGCGTAGGACCTGCAGGAACTGTAATATCAAAAGGAGCCAATTGGCCCGGTTTTGCAGCTGCTTTCGTTTTAGACTTCTTAATCATACTGTAAATAGCAAAAGGATTTGTCTTACCAAGAACTAAAGCAGGCATAACAATATTTTGTTCAGTCACTTGTTTAAGATTTGGTTTGCCTGACTGCTCAAGAGCCCTCTGAATCAATGGCTTTTTTGTAACAATAATTTCTGCTTTTCCACGAAGCTTTTTCTTAATACTCGCTAAAGCACCAGCAGGCAAATTCTGCAAATCAGCAATACCCACAACAGAATAATTATTAATTATGCCAGCGATTCTTACAACCTCGTCCTTCTTTTTTTGATTAACATGCGTTTGAATCATTCTTGCACCTTCATAGGTTTGCTCATTGTTAGTTTTATAAGCACATTCTTCACATTGCTCTTCTCTCCGGGAAGCTTTGAAACAATCTGCTGATAAACAGCAAGCAAATTGTCTGCTACTTTATCATCATCACTATCTTCCTTACCAATCAATGCTTTAGCACTTAACTGAGTTTTGGCAACAACCCTCACAGTATTCCGAAGCTTTTCAACCAATGGCTTAAGCGCAGCATTAGGAGGAACAACACAACCTGCTTTAGGATTAGGCATCTTATTCTTAGGACCAAGAACCCGACCAAAAAATCTGGCAACATCTGGCATAATTGTTGCCTGAGCAATAAAATGTTTATGCTCCCTGGCAAGCTTTTTCACCATCTTTTTGTCACCAAACCTCTTAAAATCATCATAAGCAACAACAGTATCACAGGATGTTTTCGCTTGCGCTAGCAATTCAGGACCAACAAAAGCACAAATCTTAACAGGATTCCCAGTAGAATGCGGCAGATTAACAAAAACATCCAACTGCTGTTCTGGCTTTTTCAAATCAATATCTTTCAGATTAATAATTATCTCACCAGACTGTTTGAATTTCCTCTTAACAGCATTTGCCTTTGCAGACAGCCATGCCTTTTTCATTATTTCTTTGTTCATACGCCCTCCTGCCATGCAACGCATGGGAGTACACGGGATACACTTATCGTACACTCTGGCTTTATAAACCTTATTGAACAAATTTAAATGCGTGCGTTCACCTATCTTAATATGCCGTATAGTCAAGAACTAGCCCCGGGTATTACTAGACGAAACTTTTCTGGAAAAACGTTTGACAGATTGCTTGAATTAGCCGCCACCATCCACTAATTGGTTTGCTAGCCAAAAACTTTCTTGAAAGCAGTCATTCTTATCAAACAGATACATCTAAGGCAGTTTATCAGGAACAAGTGCCTTCTGTTGTCAAGTTTAATTCACTCCACTCAGAATATACAAACTCATTAGACGCTCTTTGTTCAGCATACAATTCAGAATACCTCAAAGCACACCTGCGAACAGGTATTCGCGTTGGCTATAAAGGCCGCATAAGCACTTATATTTACACAGTGCACGAGTGGGAAGAGCCATCTAATGTTCCAAAACACGGAAGCGTTTTTGAATGGCAACATGCACAGAACGAGATTGTGAAACGCTCTCAAAATGTTGCATCAAAACAATTAATTGACTGCTCAAAAGCAAATAATGTAAGAATAATCAAAGAAAACGCGCGCGATTCTTCTGGAAAAGCCATGTTAAACATTGTAATTTATGGAACAGAGATAGGATTACTGCTTGGTTATGAAGAAGTATGGGCAAACGTGTCTTATGAGGGCTGGGACAGAATCTCTTCTGAACAAACACTTAGAATGATTAATACCTCCACTCAAATAAGCAGACGCGCATTATTCAAAATCGCTGCTTCATTAGCAGGTGCTGCAACTGCTTATACTCTTAGCACGCGTAACATGGCTGAGACAGAGAAAGGATCAGACACACTCAGACGAGAACTGCAAATAATACCCCAACTAATGCAGGCAACCCCTGCGTATTCTTTTGAAAGATACTTCGGCACGTCTGCTCTGCAGCATCGCCAAAGAGTAAACAACGTAGTGTTGGTTGCAAGACAGACCTTACAAGACAACATTCAAAATGAAAAAGTAAGGCAGACGTTTGAAAACCTGGTTGTTCAGGGCCAAAAATACTCAGAAGAACTCAGCCAGTTCTTTATTAACGGAGTCCCGCAGGATTTTGCAGACATGACAAACGCGGCTGTTGCCACAGAAAACATTGAGAAAATCTGCAAACAGAACAAAGTCTCACCAAACCTAAACATCCTAATTGAAGGGCTTGTTGTAGGCGGTATAATGACTGCGGTGTTAATCCCTGCGGAAATAATCAACAACACACTTAGGTAGTAATGCACTGAAAAGAGCGCACTATTTTCCAAACCTTCTTTCTCTTTTTTCGTATTCTGCAAGAACCTGCTTCAAGTCATCTTCTTCAAACTCAGGCCACAATTTTTCTATAAAAAACCATTCACTATATGTTGATTGCCATGGAAGGAAATTACTCGTTCTTTTCTCCCCTCCAGTCCTTATTATCAGCTCTGGTTCGCTTTTCAAATACAAATTATCAGAAAACACTTCCTCGTTTATACTTTTGACATCAAGCTTGCCTTCCTTCACTTGCATTGCTATTTTCTGCACAGCATCAATAACCTCTTCTCTACCACCATATGCCATTGCAAGATTCAAAATATTCGGCTTGTTGTCCTTTGTCGCATTCATAACATCATGCATTACCTGCTGAAGCTTTTCAGGAAACAACCCAATCCTGCCAATAACATTAACCTTAAGCCCCTTTTCTTTCAGCTCAGAAAGCTTTTCCTTTAATTCCTCAAAAACACTTATGAATATATTTATAAGATAACCAAATTCTTCTTTCGGCCTGTTAAAATTCTGCATTGAAAACGCATACAGTGTTGTTTCATGTATCCCGAGATTTTGACACCAGTCAAGAAGCTTCCTTACCTTATCCCTGCCCCACTCATGCCCTTTCCACGGCTTCAGCATAAGTCGCTTGGCAAACCGCCTGTTACCATCAAGAATAATGCCAATATGCTTCGGTATCATCAACGAATGAATCATTAGCGTATTTAAAAATGTTATTAACTTTCATGGTTTGTGCTAATAATAAATTCTTTCTGGTTTTTCTTCTTTATTGTGCAATTCAAACAAACGCAAAAAAGCAGAATCAGAAAGCTTAATACCTGCCTCAAGACAAACACTTGCTAATTTTTTAGCACTCTTGTCATGAGTCTCCTCAGGAGAATAATTCAAAGCCAAATCAATAGTATCCTTTGTAAGAAAACCCTCATTTAACGCCAGCACTACATTCTTACTGCCTTCTTTAACAGAAAAATCCTTCTCGACAATAAGGTCGCCATTAACAAAAACTTCGCCTTTTTCAACAAAACCATAATTTAATAACTCCCGCTTTATAAGATCCTTAATCGCCTGCCTAGGATCTTTTAATTCAGGATACGGATATTCTTCAACCTTAGCAAGCCGAATAACCCTACCCAGATATTTAGCCACCCTTTGACGACTGCCATACTTAGTCCACTCATTACTAACCAAATACGCATACTCTTTATTGCTAATCTCTTTCACACGAACAAACATTAATGAATAAAAAACTTATAAGAATAAAAGCATTACTCTCCAAACAACCAGCGGCCAGATATGTAAGATAAAGAAGCGTTTCTGCCAACCAATTAAGAAGTTTACCAATACCCAATTATTGAGGTGCAAGAAACAACTCTCTACAAATAGCCAGTATCTTACTTCAGTTCCTTTGCCTGATCTTTAAGCTTCTGAACTTCTTTTCTTAAACGCTTCACAGAATCCTTCAAAATCTTTTTAGGATCTTCACCGTCGGTTTCAATAACAAAACGAGGAGTATGAATCAAAGGATGAGAAACATTATAGCCAGTATTCTTAACATGACTGTCCTGCTCAAGCTCCTGCTTCAAAGCATTAGCCAACGTCCTTGTTTCACCTTCCAAATCAAAAACAATACGGTTTTTCTTCTCCTCAATAACTTTAAGCATGTATGGCTTATAAGAGTGGTGTTTAAAAAGGTTACGCCAACAGTCGTGTGCTGGCTAATTCGGAGTTAAATAATAACCTCAGAAGATTATGCAAGTCTTTCCCTGTAACTGCTAATACTATCAAAGAATGTGTTGTTATTTCCTATAGCCATCCCGGGAAAAAATAAGAGTGTGATATGATACTGCTTTTCCGCAGCCATTGTGGCTTGACTCGTGATTTGAAAGATTCTTGTCTTGTCGTTATACTCAGCCCTTACCTTTTGCTCGCACTGTGTTTGCAACAGAGCGCAACAAATTGTATTGCTCCTGTCAATAAAACGACTAATTGCGTTAAAACTCACAATCAGAGCGCAAGAGCTGCCGATAAAGTATGACCTAATTTAAGATAAGCGTTAGCAAGGGCTGCAAGGCAAATGCCTCATTTATTCAGATAATTTTTAGCAAGGCGGTTCTTGACACCCTGCAGCTTGCTGTGAGATTTTTACTTTTTAGCGATGGCAACAAGAGTGTGACGCAAGGTTTTTGGCAAGAATCTTTCAATCAAACTAACTTTACTATTTTCATCAATATACGAAAAAGGAATGCCTGAAATGCGAACATAAGTAAATTTCTGCCACAACAATTGTTTAAGCTCAGAAGAGGAATACTCGCGGCAATGCCATGAGCATCCTTCGTTCCATTTGTAGCCAAAAAAACGAAGAATCCTATGAACAAGATAATTCCTGTTTGGTGTAGAAAGAATCAAAATACCATTATCCTTCAAAAGCCGGTGACATTCACTGACAAACATGTAATCTTTTCTGACGTGTTCAATAATCTCAGAAGCAATAATAGCATCAAAAGAATTATTTCTGAAAGGAAGCTTTTTCTCGGCACTACCTCCAACAAAACGAACTTTAGGAAAATTACGTTTTGCCTTCATCACAACGCCAGGAAGATCAAAACCAGTTGCGCTAAATCCATTATTATTCAAGAAAAACGTGAAACCCCCATCATTGCAACCCAAATCCAGAACTTTACCTTTTGGCAGCAAAGACAAAAAATACCTTCCTTTAGCGCTACCAGCAAGCACTGTGCCTTCATGCCTATTAACGAATTCAGACTCCTGATATTTTTCCCATTGCATAAAAACAAAAAATAACAAACGTTTATTAATATAACTACTGTAAAACGAATATGAACGTTGTTTTCCTATACAACGACCCGCATGCAGTGCATGATGCATGGGCAAAAAGTATTGACGCAAAATTTCTTTCTTTTGCACCAGAATGGACAAAAAACAACGGAATAATAATGCACGCAATTGCAATACTAAAGGGCTTAATAATGCCCAAAGCAGATGTTTACCTAATAGAAAGCCCAATGATGGCAACAGCACTTTTAATCCCTTCATTTTTCAGAAAGTTCAATATAGTGGCGATAAATTCTGACCCGTTTTTTATAGCAAGAAAATCCTTCAACACAATAACAAAAAAAATATTTGATACAGCATGCAAAAGAATTGATGCATATGTGTCCACCAGCAAAATAATGGACGAAAACATACCATGGAACAAAAAAAGAACAATAGTGCCTCCATTTGCTGACATACAAAGATTTGAAAAAATAACCCCTGCAAATAATTCCGATATCTGTTTTATAGGACCACACCTGAACATAAACAAAGGAACAGACCGGTTAGTTGCACTATTCAGAACAGTAAAAAAGACATTAAACAATAAACTATACTTAGTAGGAGAACTCCAGCCAGAGCTTGAGTGGATAAAAAAAGAAAAAGATGTCACAGTAACTGGAAGAATGAAATCTCCTGAACAAATACTCAACAAGTGCGGAATTTACGCTAACATGGCAAGGTTAGAGCCGGCAGGAGTGAACATTATAGAAGCAATGGCAGCAGGATTCACGCCAATAGTTACAGAAATGTGCGGATTCAAAGAAGAAGTACGAAAGATATCTCCCGAATTAGTGATTAACACACCAGAACAAGCAATAAAAGCGATAGACTTTGTAATACAACACCAGCAAGAATTAGGACACAAATCCGCAAGAATTGCAAAGGAATTCAGCAAAGAAAAAATAGTCCAAAAATTCAAGAAAGCGTTTGCTTACGCGCTAAAACCATAATATTAAACGCAAACCTGCCATAATCTATACCATAATCAACATCCATAAACCAACCCTTCATTGCATCAATCCATGCAGGGTTCTTCCTGAACAAAAAATGAAGTATACCGTCCTGCAAAAACCAGCAAAACGGCCAAACAAACAAGCCACCACGATGAATCTTTTCAATTACAAACATGTTACCTAATAATTCTTTGTAATCCTCAAAAGAATAATGGCGATGCCAGTCTGGCTCGGCAATATACGACTTTTCAGCAGCACTGCCTTTAAACAATCTATACAAAAAAGGAAAACGAAACTTCAGATTAAAAACATCCATAAAAGAAAACAAACCCTTATGAGGGGTGGACAAGATAAGAACTCCGTTATTCTTCAACACGCGAAAAACCTCAGACAATGCCTTTTTTTCAGCCCTAACATGCTCCAAAGTTTCAGTCATAACAACAACATCAAAAAACCCGTTCTTGAAATGAAGTTTTTCAGCAAAACCAACAAATGACTTTACATCAGGAAATTGCTTATGACAGTAGTCAACTGCGTCCTTGTTGGACTCAACCATGAAAACATTTTTTGCTTTTCTCAAATACTCATTAGTCACTGAACCCTTATCACCACCAACATCCAACAAACGAGTGCACTGAGGAACCCAATCAAAAGCCATGCGAAAACGATCATGCATTCTTTTCACCAACCACCACAAGCTCCATAAAACAGTCCCACAAAGGATGATAAACATCCACAACCTTCAAACCTGCTTTTTCAAGAACAAATCTTGCCTGAGATTTTGTCACGCGGCCGGGCTCGTCAGGGAAAAAAACCTTCTTACTGCCAAACAAAGAACAAACAAACGAAAAAATGTCAAGAACCACTTTATCAGTCCCCCAAGGAGGAGGCCAAAACAAAACAACACGACAACCCGGCTTCAAAACACGAGAAAACTCCCTCAGCAATTCAATTTGCCCATCTTCAGTGTAGTGTTCCATAACCCCAAGATTCCAAACACCCTCCAAACTATTATCAGAAAAAGGAAGCTTTCTGACATCAGCAACAATACACTCATCAACAAAATTCTTAGCAGTCTTCAAAGGCGTTTCTGCATAATCCACTGCAATAAGCTTTTTCCCCGCCCTAGGAATAAGAACACTTGTCTGCGAACTACCACTGCCTGCTTCAACAAAAACGCCTGAAGAAGGAAAATGCTTTATAAATGCAGTCCTGACAGCTCTTGAACGAAAAAAATTCCTGTAAAACCTTGCGAAACGACTAAAAAAAGAGGGCTTTTCTAAACCCTTCCAATGTGCTTCCCAAACATCAACAGTCATAAGAAAAATAAGACAAACGCCTACTTAAAAAGATAATGGAAAGAAAATTCATTTACGAAAAATGAGTTTGATGCCTCACTTCTTGCAGCAGAGATAGTTGCGAATGGCGAGTTTGCTTTATTTGTCCAGAGAATTTTTATGGTGCTTCCACAAACCTTTTATTATGAAAGCACACACTTCAGACATGAAGCCAAGAAACATACTTCTTATACTCCTAATAACAATTGCACTAATAAGATTACCTGCATTACAACAACTCGCGTATGGAGACGAATACAGATTCATCAATAACGCAATGCCACACAACGAGGCAGGGCTCATAGAAAACTTTGAAATGCCGCCATTACCTACATGGCTAAATCAGCTATTCTCAATATTCATTGATGACAAAACAACAGCAGCAAGAACAGCAAGCTACATACTTGGGCTAATAAGCATACTGCTTATTTATGCAATCGCAAAAAAACAATACAATGAAAAAACTGCTTTACTGGCAGCAACAATATTTGCATTCTCACTATATGCAACATGGGCGGGAACAGCAATAGAACTAAATGGCGCAAACATGTTATTTGCATTCCTGCTGGCAATCTATGCACTAGTCAAAACCGAAGAAAACAAAAAATGGGTGTATCTTTATGGAATAGCAACAGGAATAGGAATGCTAAGCAGATATGAAACAGTGTTGTTCTTTCCACTGTTCTTTGCAAACTCACTATACACAACAAAAAGCTGGAAAACAACAATAAAAAGAACCATACTAATAGGAATTATCGCAGGAGCAATATTTGCAATATTCCCAATACTGTCATATGCAACACATTCAAACCACTTCTACAGCACAATAGAAAGAGGAGCAAACATGACGCTCAAAGAAGCAGAGCCATTCAAAATAATTCCATACTTGATACAATTAAGCTATGCCTTATTATGGATTGCGCTACCATTCGGAGCAATATTCCTGCTTGGCTTAAAAAATTATGAAAACAAAAAATTCAAATGGTATGCGTGGATTGTCCTTGTTTTATTATTTTACACCTTCATAGTCAAAGACAATTATAAACCATTTGACAGATATTTCACACTGTTAATGCCTGCCTTATTGTTTATAGGAATAAACGAATTAACCGAAATCAACTGGAAAAAAACAATAACATATTTCATAATCGCAATCATAGCAATAATCCTGCTGAATACGACCCAAACACAATTACCATTCTACCCAAAAGAATCCTACTTCAAAACCATAACAACACTGTCATGGAATTTCTTAATACCATTCAACGGCGGTTCAGGACCAATAGGATTTTTAGCAAGCTTCTCAGGAATAGCACTAGCATTCATAACTTCTGCAATAGCGCTCATACTTGCAATAAAAAACAAAACAACAGCAATCTCATTAATACTTGCAGTGAGCTTTGCACTGAATCTTTTCTTAATACAGGAATTCACACTGGGAATGGCACACGGAAACATCAATGAAATAACAAAGAACGCAATCAATTACACAAAAGAAACAACGCCAAAAGAACAGGAAGTATTCTATTTCAGAAACTGGGCACTAAAACTATACCTGAATGATACCTTCCCAAAACTAACTAATCTTGACTTTTTTAATGACACAACAACAAACTCAAACCACCTAACAAAACAGTTCAAAAATGCAACAATCATGTGGATAGACTTTCCAAGTATAAACAAGCAAGGAGCACTATACCAAACAGTCAGCCAATGCAGAGCAGAAAAAACATTCTCAAACACAGCAACAATATTCAGGTGCTGATTCGCTACAACTGCTAATACTACTCATAGGGTATGTAGCTTATGCAAATATCTTTCCACATATGCTAATACTTGTCAAAGAAGAGATTAATATTTTCCCGCAGCTCTCGTGGCTTGACTCATTATTCGAACGCTTCTTGTTTTGTTTTTATACTTAGCCCCTACCTTTTGTTTGCGTTGTGTTTGCAACCGGCTGCGACAAATGGTATTGCTCATGACAAATAAACAGTTGAGCACATTAAAGTTCACAGTCAGAGCACAAGGACTGTGGGAAAAATGCATTACCAAATCAGGTGATTTTTAGGGGAGCGATAAATTGTATTGCTCAAGGCAAATAAACAGTTGAGCACATTAAAGTTCACAATAAGAGCACATGACCTGCTGATACG
>JACQMV010000044.1 GCA_016203395.1 Candidatus Woesearchaeota archaeon
ATAGCGCTTGTTCTGCCTATCTTGTTCAATGTTGATTCTTTGTCGTAAATTAAAGTAGGCATTTTACGTAGTTTAACGTCTGATGCGTTTTCAACACCTTCGGTGATGTTTGCTAGTATGCCCTTAATAGTTGATTCAATTGTCATTTTTTTGTCTCCATCTTATCTAGTGGGGTATAATCATCATAAGTATATAAATCTTTCTCTTTTTGTCACTCTAGAGTGGAAACTTATCCTTTCAGTATTCTTTTTATCTCTTTTAGTGCTGGTTCAAAACAGCTTTTTGCCAGGGATATTGCGTCTTCTGCGTCTTGGATTGTTGCTCTGTAGCCGTAATAGTTGATGTTGTGTCTTAATTTTCTGAGCCGTTCTATAATCATTAGGGGCCTTTCTGTTTGTATGTTTAGTGTTGTGATTTCTTTAATCATGCTTACATGGTCTTGTGACTTAATTCCTTTTTTTATTAGCATTGCTTCTCCTAGCATTCTGAATGATTCGTATGTGTTTCTTACGATTGTGTTTGTCGAAGCTTCACTGACTTCGATGTTTAATGTGAATTTTATGTCTTTTTCTGCTGAAATAACGAGGCTGAGTGCCTGTTTTGCATCTGGTTGTTTGCTTCTCAAGCTGATACCTCTAGGAATCCGTCTAGGACTATGCCGTTGGCTATGTTTGCAAAAAGGTTGGTGTCTATGTTCTTTCTGGAGAATACGTGCAGGTTTATTGTTATGTTATGCCTGAAGCCGAGCTGTTTGATTATCCCTAATGGCTCAATGCTTAATTCTTTCTGATGCAGCAATTCAACAGCTATGTCCATATCACTTTTTTCATTGTCGTCTCCTTTTCTGTAGCTGCCGAACAGGATTATTGATGCGGTGTTTCCGAATTTCTTGTTGATTGTTTCAACGATTCCTGTTTCGTAGGTGAGCATAAGGTTGAATGCTATTTTTCTGGTTCTGTTGTATTCGTGGTGTTGGTTGCATCTCATCTGCCACGTTTTTCCTATGACTTCCAATGTGAGGAATTTTTCCTTAATCAGTTTTTTTGCCGTTCTGTTGGCTGTTGTTTTTGATATGTGCAGTGCCTTTGTAATCTCGTTCAGGTTTATTGCTTTTGTCGGGAATGAAAAAAACCACGCTAGCATTAGCAGATAGGGGTCATTAGTTTGTATGTTTACGTTGCTTAATAGGTCGCTTTCCATGCGTATGGTAGCAATGGATACTATATAAATCTTTTTGTTTCCAGATGGAACTATATTGATTCAATCGGTTTCGTTTAAAACCGTTCTATTCTTTGACTGCTGCCCATATTAGTGGGAGTGCGATTGTTGCGTCGCAATATACGTCTACTGCCTGTGCTTTTTCGCTTAGCTTGCCCCAGCTTATTCCTTCTTTCATTGGTGCTCCTGAACTGCCGCCGTATTCTGGTACGTCTGTGCTTATTTGTATTGCGTACACTGCTTGTTTTGAGAACTGCATTGCTTGCTGGCAGTAATTCTTTGGTGTTCCTCCTCCAACGTATAGTACTCCGTTTTTTTTGCTGTCCCACGCAATTCTTATTATTTGTTTTAGGTCTTCAAATGCTTTTACGTTTATTTTTCGGCCTTCTTCCAGTCGTCCCCATATCATTAGCCCTATGCCAGAATCAGCAAGTGCCGGGCAGAATACTTGTATTTTCTTCTGCCAGCATATGTTTAGTATACTGTTTTCTGGTAGCGCTTCTCCTATTTTTGATAGTAGTTCTGGTATTGTTTGTGCGTTTTCTATTTTGTTCCAGTTTTTGTTGAACCACTCTTCTAGTCCTTCATAAACGTTGTTTGGCATATAGCTGTCCCACATTCTGTCCATTCCTTGTTTGTGGAGTTTGGCATCATCTTCATCATGTTTTCCTTGTATGTGGTTGTAGCCGAGTGCTTCTACCATGTCATGTGTTAGTGTTGCTCCTGTTGTGGCAAAGCATCCTATTCTTCCTGTTTTGAGTATGTCGTGTATTACGTCTTTCATTCCTCCTGGTATCATTGCTCCTGCTTGTGCGAAGAATATTGTGCAGTCTTTGTCCTGTATCATTTTTGTTAGTATGCTTGCTGCTTTTCCTATTCTTCCTGCTCCCATCACTCCTGCTTTTTCGTATTCCTGTAGAAGTTCTTTTACACTCATATTTTTTGTTATTCTGACGTGATTTACGTGTTTCATAATGTTGTAATTCTTGTTTGATTTATAAATTGCAGGATTGTCAGTATGTTTCTACGGTTATTTCAGGAATGCGCCCAAAGTGTTTTGAATTTTTTGTTATGATTGTGTTTATGCTGTTGGATAGTGCTATTCCTGCAGTTATGCTGTCAATATCATCTATCATTCGTCCTTTTTTTTGTAGTTCTCCGGCAATTTTGGCGCTTTTGTGGGCTGCGTTGTAGTTAAAGTCTAGCACGGTTAGTCTGTCAAATAACTGTTCTGCCGAGCGCAGTCTCATTTCTTTGTTTTTTACGTTTCCTGCAAAAATGCCGAAAAGTACTTCAAAGACATTTGCTTGTGTTGTGGCAAGTGCTTCTTGTTGTATTTCCAAAAACTTTTTTTCAACGCCTTCGTTTTTTTCCAGGAAGTCTATAAGGAAGGTTGTGTCGAGAACTTTCATCTTCTATGCCTCGTGTATTCTCTTCTTTTTTTGATTGCTTCGTTTATTTCTTTTTTTTCATTGCTACTTATGTCTGACCACGCTCCAAGAAGCTCTTTTATATCGTTTTTGTGGGAGGTTAGTCTGTTTACCTCTTCAGAAAAGCTTTCCTCTGGCAGTTTAAGTGTGGCAAGTTTGTTGTATGCCACTTCAGTAATTGATATTGTCTTTGTTGTCATACTGTGTACGTGTATGTGTACACAGTATTTAAGGTTTTCTGTTGTTGCTTTCTAATGTTTTGCTTCAAGATATGTTGGCTAAACTCTTAATAGGTATTCTTGTGGGTTAAGTACTCTTGACAATCCCGAATATGAACCCGCAGATATTGTTTGTCCTTCATAGGTATATGCTGATGTTTGGGCGCCTCTTGTTTCAATGATTATTGTAGTTGGTTTCAGGAATGCTTTGTGTTTTGTGAGTATTATTTCTAAGCTTTTATTTTTAGTTACATCATCATTATTTGAACGATAATGAATATAGCATACATTCCTATTAGTGCTATTCCGTGTTTCCAGTTTGCTTTTCCTTTGTGTATTAAATACATGAGTGTGAGCAGTCCTGCAATTAGGAATAATATCGTTATGAGTGCTGCATTGCTTTCAAAGCTGAATGGGAAGAAAATACCGATGAGTCCGAAATAAAGGCATAGTTCTATTGCTACGCTGCCTAAACTTTCTCCTACTCCTACGCCTGTGTGGCTTTTCATTACTGCGCGAAGGTTGACTGCGAAGTCAGGTATTGCTGCGCCTACTCCTATTATTGTTATTGCTAATAGGTAGCTTGGGATGTCAAATATTCCTGCAAGTATGCTTGTTGAGTATGCAAGCATTCTTCCTGCTAGGAGCATTGCAGCTAATGCGCCTAAGAATACTGCTCCGTCTTTCAGTAGTTTCTTTGCAGGCACGTTGTGTAATTTTCCTAGTTTTCCTTCTTCATTCCATACTCTTTTAAGATAAAATGCAAAAGCAAGCAGCAGTATTATGCCGTCTATTCTGCTGAGTTTTTTGTCTAATAGTAATATTAGAGGAAGCAATAATACTATGAGTAATAGCCATTGAATTTTTTTTATGACTTCGCTTTGCAGTTGTATGTTTTTGCCTACTACCATGACCACTCCCAACAATAGAACAAGGTGTACCATGTTTGTTCCTAGTATTGCTCCTAAGCCTACTCCTATGTCGTTTATGTTTATTCCCATGAAGCTTGATACTATTTCTGGCATGCTTGCTGCTAGTGCTACAACTAACAAGCCAGAGGTGGACTCACTCATTCCTAGCTTTTTTGAATATCTGGAAACTCCATACACGAGTAGGTCTGCGCTTTTGAAAATTACGTATAAACTTGCAATTATGACTATTGGAAAGAAGATTATCGGGCTAAGATACCATTCCATATTTGTGAGTGAGAAGCACTGGTATAAATAAGTGTCTTGCTGGATTGTAGTTGTGTCAGCTTTTTGCAATGTCTTTTAGTTTTATGTCTGCCGGGTATTTTGCAGGGATTCCTTTTTCCCACACGAGTTCAAATAGCATTTGCATTGCTGTTGAGAAATCTTTGTTTGTTATTATTGCGCCTACAAGGTCTGTTTTCCAGCTGAACATTGAAACTTTGTCTCCGTAAACAAAAACCATTGCCGGAAAGTCAGTCAACCCATCCCAAAATCGTAGGTTACTGACTGCTTGGTATTCTTTTGTATGTAGTATTGGCTCGTCTGTTGGATCGTATACCATTCTTGCTTTTATTTTTTTTTGGATTCTCATTATTCGCACGTAGTTTGGCAGGTGTTTTAGCACTTCCAGTGATTTTTTGTAGCCGCCGAAGTATATGACTTGTTGTTTTATCTTGCAGAGGTCTGAAAGAATTGTATGCACGCCTTTGAATCCTTCGTAGATTTCGACTGTTGAGCTTGTTGCTGTGCCTGTGCGCATTGCTTTGAGTTTCGGCAGAGAAGCAGCTATTAGTCGTTTCTTTTCCTCTAGAGTGTCCATAAGCCGTTCAGGATCTGTTGCAATGTAGTGAGTTACGTTTTTTTTGACTATTTTTGCCACTAATCCTTTGTTGATAAGATAGTTTAGTGTGTTGTATACTGTTGTTCTAGGGTAGTTTGCGCGTCTTGCAATTTCTTGAAGGCTAACCGTACCTAATGGTAAAAGCGTGAGATACACTTTTGCTTCTTTGTCATTAAGGCCGAATTCTTTTAGTGGATACTCTAGGTCCATACGTATTATCCGGGCTTCTTTCTATTAAAGCTTTTCGTTTGTCCTCCAAAATGGTGGACAAATAATTATAACTTCCAAGAGACAATATGCGATAAGAGGTGATTGTTATGATAAAAGGAATGAAGTTAGCAGGATTGTGTGCATTGGTTTCTATTGGCATTGGAGGTGCTGCCGGATGGTTTGGCTATCGTGCAGGGCATCATTCGGGAATGAGTGAGGCGCGTAATAGGATAGCCGATTATATTCAGGATGAGGCCCAGCAGTGTCTTAATACTGCTGGGTTTGATTTAGGCGTTCGTTCCCCGCGTCTTCCTTGCAAGTATGAGTCCCCTGATGGAGAAATCAAGTATGCAGACCTTTCGGTGTTGTATGTTGTTAGAACTGCTCAGCGCAGGTGTCATCTGTTCGATAAAGAGGATATACCTCGACAGGCGCTGAGAAATGCTTATTGTGGGCAGATATTGACCAAACTTTCTCAGTGGGTAATGCAGGAAGAATTGCAGATTCAATGCCCGGTTGAGTCCAACTTTGCAGAATTTCGCGATTAAGTAGGCGCCCTGTTTAATGGGCGCTATTTTTTTTGTACTTGTCAGGAGGGTACAAACACAATCATCTTACCAACTGGTAAACTTTTTCTATTATTTCATCGTACTTTTTCTTGCTTATTTTGGCAATTTTCCTTGAAACAAGGCTTTTCAGGAGCGTATGGATTTGCCAGTGTTTGGCTTTGCTTTCAAAGGGAAGTGTTCCGTCAGAAAATTCGTCAAGTAAAATGCCTTCTGACTCAGGATTGCTGGTTATTGCAAGTGTAATTATGTCTTCTTCTTTTTCTCCAATTATCAAGACTGGTCTTTTCTTTGCGTCTATTAAGTTAGAGAATGGAAATTCCACTAAGACTATGTCTCCTTTAGAAAACTTCATCCCATTGTTTGTCATATTTGTTGTCCCACGCCTTTTTTAATGAGAGCTCGCTCAAAAGTAGCATAAGTGTGTTTTCATCCATTTTTGTTGGTTTTATTATTATTCTGTCTTTATCCTCGGATATTATTAGTTTAGTTCCTTTTTGGATTTTGAATTCGTCTCTTATAAGTTTTGGGATAACTATCTGTCCTTTTTCCCCTACAGTAATCACATCAGTCATACTCGTATTCATTTCCTACAAGTATATAAATGTTGACGTTCGACAGGCTCCGGTGAAAATCTTTAAGTAGAAGCTGCCCCCTTTCAGGGTTTGCCCTGAGGGGGCAGGGCGGAAAAGTGACTTCCGCCATGAACAAGAAAAAGAGCTTACTACAAAAAATAGACGGTTTGATTCGGCAA
>JACQMV010000045.1 GCA_016203395.1 Candidatus Woesearchaeota archaeon
ACTATACATTGTGCAATTACGTATTTTGATCCGGAAACAAAATCAGCAGGATATTTAGTAGGTTCTGATAGTAGAGCAGCTATTAAAGTAGTGGCTGGTGAAGCGCTCAAAAATATTAAAAAAGTTTTTTGGGTTGATAAATCGTTTAGAGGAAGAGACACGATTGGCGTTATTAGAGGACGCCTACTCGTGAAAGGACGTGAACCTCAAAACAAGTTTTCAATAGTCATGCAAAGTCTAGAAAATCTATTTGATGGGATAGATGAAGGCGCAGATTATTCTGATGTTCCAGTATTAGGTGATTTTGAGCAGTACATATTATTGATAGGAAAGCGAACCAATAGCACCCTTGATCTATATACCGTATCAAATATTAGAAAGGATAATCTCAATATCGCAAAAAGATTACATCGGTTGACACCTGAAATGTATCACACGGAAAACGGAACATTGTTTTGGTACGCTCCTAATACGCCAGATTATTTAGAAATCAGATTAAGCAAAAGGTGTGATGCTAAAGAAGCACAATATTTTTTAGAGAAATTACTGACAGGGCCATTAAGTATATCTATGAAAAGGGTACTAAAAATGGACCGCGGCTATGACCCGGGAAAACCAAATATATACCGTCTTAACTTTCAAGGCATTCTAAGAATTAGTGAAACTTCTCAGTAATATAAAAGAGCCCTCCCTTTCTACTAACCTGACAACAGCAGGTATATAAACACACAAAGCCATAACAAAACAATGCTCACAATAATAGGAACAAGCCACATCTCACCAGAAAGCGTAAAAAAGGTAACAAAAATAATAGAAGAAAAAAAGCCAGACATTGTAGCACTAGAACTTGACAGAAAACGACTAGAAGCACTAATTCAAGGACACAAAGGAGGCATAGAACTATCGCACATATTCAAAATAGGCATAAAGGGCTGGCTGTTCGGAAACATAGGCGCACTTGTTGAAAGAAAACTAGGAGAAAAAACAGGAATTGCGCCAGGAACTGAAATGATAGAAGCATACAAAACAGCAAGAAAAAACAATGCAAAAATAGAGCTAATAGACCAAGACATAGATATAACACTGAAAAAGGGCTCATCAATCACGTGGAAAGAAAAATGGAACCTGATAAAAGACATCATTGCAGGAGTATTCGGCAAAGCCAAAAAAATAGACCTTGCAAAAGTACCTGAAAAAAGACTAATCCAAACACTAATAAAAGAAATGAAACAAAAATACCCAACACTATACCGGGTATTAGTACAAGAAAGAAACCAATACATGGCAAAAAAACTCGCAATAATAATGAAAAAAAACCCAAACAAGCACGTACTTGCAGTCATAGGCGCAGGCCACGAAGAAGACGTAAGCACCCAAGCAAAAGAATATTTAAATAAGATAGACATTGCTCAATAAATAATGCTAGAAAACTACATAGACAAAGTAAAAAGATACTACCAATACACAAAAGAAGAAAAAAAAGCATTCTGGATAGGAACTATAGGGCTAACATTCATCCTTGCATTTGACATTTCAGGACAAAGAAGCACACTACCAGAAATACTCAAAGACCTCATAATAGCATTAATCATAACAACAACAGCATTATACGCACACCACGCAGGACAACGATTATGGGGATTACGAAACGGCATGAAAGTGCGCCAAGAACTGTGGTGGACAGGCATAGTAATAGCACTCATCATATGGGTATTAAGCAATGGAAAAGCCAAATTTTTTGCAGTATCTGGCACATTATATGAATACCTTAAAACACACCGACTAGGATACTTCAGATACCAGCCAATGTTCTCAGAAATGGCAGTAATGCTAATAATGGGACCACTATCCAACCTGCTAATAGGCGGACTGGCAAAAACAATAGAAGTAGCATTCTTTCCAGGAAACAACATACTAATTGACATCTTCAGATTCAACACAATATTTGCGCTATACAACATGCTGCCAATACCACCACTAGACGGCAGCAAAGTATTCTTCTGGAGCCGGCTGGGATACAGCTTCATAATGGGCTCACTACTGGGCTACGTCTTATTATCCCAATTCTTCGGAATAGACTCATACCTTCTAAGCTTAGTAATAGGCGTAGTGTGCTGGCTGACATTCTATTTCGGCTTTGAAAAAGAATACAGAAGCCAGTAGTTCCTAGTCAGTGGTGAAAAATACGATAGGTTTATAAATGGGCCGCAAATAAAAGAACAATGCTATTCAAAAGCACAATAAACGACTGGGCAGACAGCTTAGCAATAATCCTTCTAGTAGTTGGCTTTTTAATAGGCGGGCTAATAACCGGATGGAAGATATACGCAATAACATTATTGCTAGGAGCATTATTTGCCAAACAATTAATGAGAGAAGCATACTTCCCAGACTACCTTTTACCAACTGGCTTTGGAATAGGACTTCTAATAGGCAGCTTAAACATACTAACAGCAATAACCTACGTTATTGGAATAATAGGAACACACAAACTACACAAATACCTAACCAGCATTGACTTCTAATGATACAACACCTTTTCCTGCATTCTTATCCTCTGTTTTAGGATAAAAATTAAGAATAACAACCTAAAATCAAACCTTCAGATGCAACATCACACCATAATATCCTGAAAGTATCCTCTCAGCACAGATTCTTATTGAAACGTTAGGTTTATAACAAAAATACTTAGCAAAATCACATGAAACAAGTAATAGACATTATAGAACAAGGACTACTCAGAATAAATGCAGGAACGTGCTTCTACATAATTGATGCAGAAGAAAGAATAGCAATAGACTCAGGCGATAGAAAAGAACGACAATCAATACTCAAATTTCTGCCAAATGTAATACCATTAGAAAGCATAAAAAAACTAATACTAACACATGCGCATTATGACAATGCAGGAAACTTTGACTTGTTTCCAAACGCAGAAATATACATGCATGAGGAAGAACTAAAAGGATTTCATGAAAACCCGGCACAAGCAGTAATAGATGACGACTTATGGAAAAAACTACTCACAACAGACATCAAAAAACTGCCTGAAAACATAGCAGGACTTGAAGTAATCCACACGCCAGGACACACAAAAGGAAGCATATGCTTATGGTGGCAAGAAAAAAAGGCATTATTCACCGGAGACACACTACTAGAAAATGGAACAGGAAGAATTGACTACCCGACAAGCATGCCAGAAGAAATGGGAAAGAGCTTATCAAAACTCGTGCCATACAATCACAAACTACTATTCCCGTGCAGACGCACCTGCTGAAACATACGCGAGTAAATGAATTTCTTGCCCTTGCTAGAATGCGGCTTAACTGATTCTGCTAAGAATTCTAAATAAATTTGTCTTAAATTATGTTATAATTTATCAGCAGCTATTGTGCTCTGACTGTGAGTTTTAACGTAATTAACTGTTTACTTGTCATGAGCAATACCATTTGTTGCAGCCGGTTGCAAACACGGTGCAAGCAAAAGGTAAGAGCGTGGTGTGACAACAAAACAAAATACCTTTAAACTACCTATCAAGCCACGATAGCTGCGGGAAAATAATAACTCTAATTTTAGTAATTATTAGCAGCTGTTGGAACATGTTTGCACACGCCACATAAACTATTACGCTATGAGTAGTTTTAGCCACTGGACACTGGACAAACACGGATGAGCCATATAAAGCACTAAAGAATCCTCTAAGTAATGAAGTTCGCGAAAATAAGCTGGAAAGAAAAAAACAAGAAAAGAGCAAGAGGACAACAATGCTTGCGCTAAGCTTATATTCACAACCAACAATACCTAAAACGATGCTGAAAGATTTCACGCCACGACTATACCAAGAAACAATATTCAACACAGCGACAACAAAAAACACGATAGTAGTTCTGCCAACAGGAATGGGAAAAACAGCAATAGCGCTCATGATGACAGCACACAGACTAAGCATATACCCAAACAGTAAGATACTCATACTTGCGCCAACAAAACCACTTGTAGAACAACACAGAACAAGCTTTGAACAACACTGCACTATGGAAGGCATGACAGTATTCACAGGAGAAATAAGCCCGGAAGAAAGAAAAAATCAATGGGAAAAATCAACAATAATCTTCTCAACACCACAAACAATAGAAAACGACATAATAAACGAAAAAATAAGTCTGGAAAACGTAAGTCTGCTAGTATTTGATGAAGCCCACAGAGCAATAGGCGATTACGCATACCCATTCATAGCAAAACAATACGTGCAAAAATCAAGATTCAGCAGAATACTCGCACTAACAGCAAGCCCTGGAAGCGAAACAGACAAGATAGCAGATATCTGCAAAAACCTCTACATAGAAGCAGTAGAAGTCAGAACAGACCAAGACCAAGACGTAGCACCATACATCCAAGAAATAAACATACAACTCATACACGTAGAACTAACAGAAGGAATGAAACAAGCCAAAAAATACGTTGAAGCATGCATAAACAGCAAACTAGAACACCTAAAAAAGTATGGCGGCAAAATAAACTATTACAGCAAAAAAGAACTGTTAGGATTACAAGCAAGCATACAAAAACAACTGGCAATGGAAGGCAAAAGCTTCCTAATGCTAAAATGCCTATCAATACTTGCAGAAATCATCAAAGCACAACACGCACTGGAATTAATAGAAACTCAAGGAACAACAAGCGCACTAAACTACATGACCAGATTATACGATGAATACGGAACAACAAAAGTAAAAGCAGTAAAAAACCTGTGCGAAGACTTGAATTTCAAAAGCGCGTATGCAAAAATACAACAACTTGTAGAAAAAAACGAAGAACACCCAAAACTAGAAGCACTAAAAAAAACACTTGCTGAAGAATTTGAAAAAAACAAGCTGACAAAAACAATTATATTCACACAATACCGCGACACTGCTGTAAAAATAAAACAAGAAATAGCACAAGTCAGAGGGGCGGTACCAGAAATATTCGTAGGGCAAGCAAAAAAATCAGGAACCGGACTAAGCCAAAAAGAACAAGCAGCAATACTAGACCAGTTCAGAGACGGACTATACAACACACTAATAGCAACAAGCGTAGCAGAAGAAGGGCTAGACATACCAAAAGTAGACAGCGTAATATTCTACGAACCAGTACCCAGCGCAATACGCTCAATACAAAGAAGAGGAAGAACAGGACGCCTTGAAAAAGGCAAAGTAATAATGCTCATAACAAAAGACACAAGAGACGAGGGCTACCACTGGAGCGCTAAAGGAAAAGAAAAAAAGATGCAAAAAACACTCCAAGCAATGAAAAAAATAATACCAGAACAGCCAACACTAACACAATACCAAAAACAAGACCTACTAGTGTATGCAGACTACAGAGAAAAAGGAAGCGCAGTAATAAAAGAACTAATGCAAGCAGGCATAAGCATACGGCTGGAAATGCTAGAAAAAGGAGACTTCGTAATAAGCAACAAAGTAGGGATAGAATACAAAAAAACAGACGACTTCGTAAACAGCATAATAGACGGAAGGTTATTACAACAACTAAAAGAAATAAGAAAATTCCAAAAACCACTCCTCCTCATAGAAGGCGAACAAGACATGTATTCAATAAGAAACATACACCCTAATGCAATACGCGGCATGCTAGCAACAATAACCACAAGCTACGGAATACCGATATTACAAACAAAACACGCAAAAGAAACAGCAGAACTAATCATAGCAATAGCAAAAAGAGAACAAAGCATAGAAAACAAAGACCACCAGCCACACCAAGACAAACCACAAACACAACTAAAAAGCCAACAAGAATACATAATAACCAGCTTGCCAAACATAGGCATAAACACTGCAAAAGAACTACTAAAAAAATTCAAAAGCGTAAAAAACATAATAAACGCAACAGAAAACGAACTCCAACAAACAGAAGGCATAGGAGAAAAAACATCAAAACAAATAAAAGAAGTAACAGAGAAGGAGTATGAGGAGAAAACGTAAATACCACTAATAAAATTAGTATAAGCTGGCTTATTAAAGACCGGGTTGTTGTTTCCAAGCAGCCCTCGTAGTTTAAAATTATCTCGTCTTGTCTTTACACTTAGCCCTCACGCTTGTACTTGCAACAGCCAAGTAATTGTTCGCAACAAATTGTACAGCTATGGAGCAACAATGACGCGCCTGCAACTATCTCTTAGCAAGGTACAACTAAGATAGCAGCACCACTGAACGCATAACTATAAAAGAACCACAACCATATAACAAACATGCTTACTATTGCAGACACACTCAAGCACTACAAAAGAAAAGACATACAAGAAGCAATGATAGTGGCTGCGCAAGACAAAGAAATAGCAATAAAATACGGCGAAAAGGGTTTTGGAAAAAGACCAGATGTGCTATTACACGAAAACGATATACTGGAATTCGCAAAAAAAGGGGCAACAAGCTTCCACATGAGCGAAGAACACTGGCACGAACCACTACAACTATCAACTAACCTAAAAAAAATAGAACTGGACACACTAAGAAAAGCATGGGATCTCATACTAGATATAGACTGCAAAGAACTAGAATACAGCAAAATAGCAGCACAACTAATAATAAAAGCCCTGCAAAAACACGAAATAGAATGCACTGCAAAATTCTCAGGAAACCACGGATTCCACATAGCAGTACCACACACACAATTCCCACAAGCAGTAAGAGGAATACCAACAAGCACACTGTTCCCAGACGGACCAAGAAAGATAGCAAACTATCTATCGCACATACTAAAAAAACAATTAAGCGACGAACTACTAAAATACTACCCTATAGAAAAAATACTTTCAGACACAGACACAAAATATGAAGAAGCAGTAATCAACGGAGTTCTGAACCCATACAAAATAATAGGAATAGACACTGTGCTTATAGCTAGCAGGCACTTATACCGAATGCCCTACAGCTTCAATGAAAAAAGCGGACTACTCTCAATACCAGTAAACCCGAACAAAATACTAGAATTTGACAAAGAAACAGCAAAGCCGGAAAAAGTAATACCTGAAAAAACATTCCTACAAAGCAAAGGAAACGCAACAAACCTTCTGATAAACGCACTGGATTTTACAACAGAAACCAAAACAGAAATAAAAGAACAAAAAGTATGGGAAAATGTAGAAAAAGTTCCTGAACAATTCTTTCCACCATGCATACAACTCATCTCCCAAGGACTAAAAGACGGAAAGAAAAGAGCAACATTCATACTAATAAACTTCCTTAAAAGCTGCGGGTGGGAAAAAGATGAAATACAACACTACCTTGAAGAATGGAACAAAAAAAACCCAGAACCACTAAAAAACCAAATACTTGTAGGACAAATAAGATACCATACAACACAAGCAACAAAACTACCTCCAAATTGCGACAACCAAGCATACATGAAAGGAATAGGCGTGTGCCAACCAGATAATTTCTGCAAAAAAATAAGAAATCCGGCAAACTACGCAATACTCAAAAGAAAGTTCGCAGAAAGTAATATAAAGCAGAACAAACGAACAAAAAAGAATGAAAGAGATAATATCCGAGCTGACAAAAGTCAGGAAAATCCTGAGCGAAAAACTCCCTGAAACGTATACTGTCACTGAAGGAAAAATCAGAACAAACGAACAAGTAACAAGCATTGAACTCACAATAACCCACCAAAAAACAAAAAGAGCAAGCACGCTAGAGATAAGCATAACATCATCAAAAAAATACTTTACCATGTTTGGAGAAGAGGGATACTCAACAAGAATAATATGGGAACAAGAAAAATACTCAATCAAAGAATGGACAAAACAATTCTCAGCAGCAGAATGCGCAAGAATGATAAAAGAACAACTGTTCGACAACTTACTACAATACACCCTCCGAACTACAGCATAGACATTAATAGAGTCCAAACCATTCTACAAAATCTGCTAAAAATTCTCTAGTTAAATGTATTAGTGCTTGCACCGCTGCTAATATTTATTGAAGAACGTGTTGTTATTTTCCCGCAGCCCTCTCAAAAAAAATAAGAGTGTGAGATGATAATACCTTTCCACAGCCATCGTGGCTTGATAAGTAGTTTGAAATTATCCCGTCTTGTAGTTATACTTAGCCATTACCTTTTGTTTGCACCTGCCACTACTTACCAAAGAAGAGGTTGTTATTTTTCTACGGCCCTTGTGGCTTGATGAGTAGTTTGAAGGGATCTTGTTTTGTTGTCACACCAAGCCCTTACCTTTTGCTTGCACCGTGTTTACATCAGGCTGCAACAAATTGTATTGCTCAAGACAACTAAACAGTTAATTACACTAAAGTTCACAGTCAGAGCACAATGGCTGCTGATAAATTATAACATAATTTAAGACGAATTTATTTAGAATTCTTAGCAGCGTTGGGGGTATAGTGTTCAGTACAAGTATCCCCATGTTTGTAGTTTGTCTGAATCAGTGTACCATCTTATTCCTATGTCTGTTCTGTAGAACATGTTGGGTATCATTATGTTTTTTACTCTAGTATATACTTGTTTTCTCGCTTCTTCTGCTGTATTTCCGCTTCCTGTTATAACTAGCGCGTATCCTGAGTTTCCTGCCAGTTTCCAGTCACTGTTTACTTGCTTTACGTCGCCTATGTGCACTCCGTCAAGAATTGGTTTTTTGAATAGTATTGTTGCTTCTTCCGAGTATCTTTTGAATGCCGCAGGGTCGTCAAATGGGAATGGCGGACAGGCGATTACTACACACACCTGAAAGCCCTTTTTTGTTTTTAGTTCAAATTTTTGTTTTGTTGCCATTGCGTAGAGGAAATCACTCCATTTACTTTGTATTCCTTCCATATGCAAGCTTATTGTGGGGTATCCGAATCTTGTAGTAAACTCCAGAGGGTATATTCCTCTTGCGTTTGCTATGCAGTTTATATCTACATAGCCAGAATATCCGCTTTGTGTGAGCATCGGCTTCATTTTTTGGAGTGTTTGTTGAAATATTGTGTTGTTGTCGCACCAGTATGAAAACGTGCCCATTTCTCCTGTTGATGGTCCTATTTCTCCCGGGAACATTCTTTTGTGTTCAAAGTTTATGTTTATTGGCGTGATGAATTCTTCTCCATTGAAGTAGGCGCCTACTGCAACTTCTACTCCTGATGCGTATTTTTGCAACTGGAATGTTTTTATTTTTCTTGCCCAGCTTTGTTTGTAGTGTTCTAGTATTTGTATGATATCTTTTCCGTCTTCTTCCTGCCCTACTACGAGTAGTTCTTTCTCGTTTTGTGCTTTTCCGCTAGGTTTCAGCACATATCTTGATGGATTTTCTTTTACGAATTTTATTGCCTCGTCAAAATCTGTGAAGTCCCAGTGTGGTAGTATGTTTACTCCGACCTTTTTTAGTTCTTCCTGTCCGAAGTCTCTGTCGTCTTCTAGTTTGTCGGTGTATGTGCTTCCTCCCACGACTTTTTTGCCTTCTTTTCTTAGCTTGTCTGCGAGTGCTCCGAATCCTACGTCGTCAAATATGATTATGTCTGCCCAGTCTTTGTGTTGTTCCCAGTTGTCTACTTTGTCTACGAATTCGTCTGCAATATCTTTTTGTGTTTTGTCAAGTATGCAGTATTTTACTTCATTTCCTTCCTTTTTTAGCTGCCATGCTAAATCAGAACTACACGCCTCTAGCGATATAATCAGGAACTTTTTTGTTCCGTTTCCGTTTTTGCTTTCCATTATTTTTTTATCATTTTGTTAATGCTTAAATAGTTTTGGTATTTGTGAATGTTTTTAAGCCAGATTTTCTTTATTCTTCTTATGACTGTTTTTGATGCAGTTATGGATCGTGCATGTAAAGCGTTTGGTAATTGTTTGGTGCGCAGTTTAACAGTTACAGGTGTTGCTCTTGGTTTTCAGTTAGTGTTTAAAGAATGTGAGAGTGACTGGGGCTATCATTTAGGTGGTGTTTTTGCCGGACTGTCTGCGAATGCAATTGACCATTATACAACTTTGCCAGTAATTCGTCTTATGAATTCTCCTGATTTTAAGAAAAATAAACTGGAAAATTATTATCGTGAGTCCTCTATACTCCTCGGGAGCCATCCTTCACTTAATACTTATTATAGAAGAGCAGCGTTAGGCGGGGCACTGGTATTCGCCCTTTCACTTAACTTTCCTGTTCTTGGCTTGTCTTATCTCACCGTGTGTCCTTTGATATATTATAATAATAGACAGGTTTGCAGGGATATAAAAGCAAACTTATTTGTTAGCCGGTTAGAAGAGATTACTGCCACAGCTTCTTCATTAAGCGAGAATAATGCCAGTGCCCAGTAGCAGTTAGTAATTCGTTGTGCTCTTTGATTTTTTGCATAAAATCACGCAATGTTTTTGGCTCAGCTTCCTATTTGACTAAGCAGTCATAAAACGCAGTTATTGTCGTGAACATTTTTAAACCACGTTTGAATGCCTTTTTTATGAGCTTTTATTCTATTATGGACAAGGCAAGTGACTATTTTGGAAATAGAGCCATCCGTTGTGTTGCAGCGTTCTCTATTTGTTTAGTTATTAACGAGTCCCTCAGAGAGTGTAAGGGTGATTTAAGTTATCATTCTGCCGGTCTTTTTGCAGGCATATCTGCCACAGCGCTTGATTATTATTCTACTCTACCTATGATTCGTGCTTTTAATTCTCCTTCGTTCAAGAAGTTAGGTTTAGACAAAAAGTATTATGAAACCTCTTATATTATGGGCCAGCACCCTTCACTTGAGTCCTTTCAGCGCAGAGCTGCTGTTGCTTTGGGCGTACTTGGTTCACTTTCTTTTGTTTTTCCATCTATCGGGATTACTTATCTTGCAATATGCCCTTTAATTGTTTATAGTAACCGGCGTGTGCAAAATCAGACAAAACGCGAGCTTTTAGCTGCTCTTGAGGCACTAGCTGAAGAGCGCCCATCCTGCGAAAAGAATGGTAGTGCCCAGTAGCAACTAATGAATTATCAAAGAATGTGTTGTTATTTCCTAGCAACCCTCTCGGAAAAAAAATAAGAGTGCAAGATGAGGATACCTTTCCACAGCCCTACATAAAAAGGATAAGAGTGTAAGATGATACTACATTTCTGCAGCCCTTGTGGCTTGATGAGTAGTTTGAAGGGATTTTGTTTTGTTGTCATACTCAGCCCTTACCTTTTGTTTGCGTTGTGTTTGCAACCGGCTGCAACAAATTGTATTGCTCAAGACAAATAAACAGTTGATTA
>JACQMV010000047.1 GCA_016203395.1 Candidatus Woesearchaeota archaeon
CTTGCTTGCCGAATCAAACCGTCTATTTTTTGTAGTAAGCTCTTTTTCTTGTTCATGGCGGAAGTCACTTTTCCGCCCTGCCCCCTCAGGGCAAACCCTGAAAGGGGGCAGCTTCTACTTAAAGATTTTCACCGGAGCGACACAAAGCGGAAGGTTTATATATTTGCTATCACGTATCACACATATGGTAAATATGACACTATCAATACCTGCGGGGATTCATAGTATTGTGAAAAAGCATTCAGAGATTAGGTGGAGTGAGATTGCCCGTCGCGCAATATCTGAAGAGGCGAAGAAACTGGATTTGCTTGATTCTTTGGCTTCAAAGAGCAAGCTCACGCTAAAGGATGTTGAGAAAATCAATGCGAAGGTAAAGCAAGGGTTGTTTGCGCGGTATAAAGAATGAAAGTTGTTATTGACACAAATGTATTGATGGCAGGAATAATCGCGGATCATACTGTGCGTGAAATTCTTTTGTCAAAGGTGCATGCTTTCTTGCTGCCCGAACATGCATTTTCTGAGCTGAGAAAACATTTTCTTTCTATTGTAAAAAAGTCAGGTCTCAACATAGAAGAGGTAGAACAGCTAATCAGCACAATAGCAAATGGTTTGACTATCGTGGCAGAGCATGAAATAAAAGCTAAATGGGAAGAAGCAACTGCGATAATGAAAGAGATAGACCCTCTTGACATTCCGTTCGTGGCTGCAGCTCTTGCTTCTAATGCAGACGGAATATGGTCTTTTGATAAAGGATTCCAGAAGCAAAAAGTCGTGCGGATAATTACCACCAATGAACTACTAGGCTAACTGGGGGCGCAGGGATTTGAACCCCGATCAACCGCTCTGGAGGCGGTCATAATGCCAGGTTATACTACACCCCCGGGTAATACTATGATTATTTGATGTGCTTTTTAATGTTTGTGTCGAGTTGTTGTGCATTAAGGGTGTGAGCTTATTGCTGCTGTCAAAATCTTCGTCAAAAGGCACCGGTTCATTAATTCCCGTGTTCTGCATAAGAGCAACAATAACTGCATCGGTAAAACTGAAAGAATCGTATTTTGAAAAAACGCGCCAGGCACTCTCAAATAATAGGTCAGATGTGTCTGTGACAGAAATAAGCAGGTCCCTCAACAGCTTATTGCCGCACGCTGTAGCAAACTTTTTGCCAGCATTCTTCTTGACAAATGTGATGAACTCGGTTGTGGGACAGTGAAAGATCTGTCTTTAAGTAAAATTACGTGTGCTCTTTTTCCAATGTGTCTTTTCTGAGCATCAATTTTGGCTCCGTTGCCGTAGGTATGGAACAATCCTCAAGAGTGAGAAAGAAGCATTTGAGAGAACATTAACAGTTGCAAAAGAAATAGTAATCAAGGATAACTCATTAAGACTGGACAAATATTATAGTGCAGAAGCCTACGTGAAAATTTGCCAAGAAATTCTTGGCAATGTAAAAATGCATATTTTGCCAAAGAAAAACATTGCTACTTTTGGGGTTGGTGAGTGGTGCAGGATGATTTATGCATTTACCGATGACAAGAAAAGAACAGGATGGAGATTTACTCAGAAAAGATAGGAGCGCATCGACACAGCATACTGGCTAACTACATTATGGCATAACCTGTTTTGGGCAAAACATAACTTTACTGTCTCACAGTTCATTGTTGTGGAGGGGTTTTTAAACTAATTGTTCATTATATTGGTATGAGTGAGGATGAATTATCAGGATATGATGGCAGTATTACAGATACAGTTCGCGCTCTTGCACTACGAGGTCTTTCAAAACCTGAAATTGTTAAGCGATTAGGCGTGGGCCTGGATACAGTAGATAATTGTATAGTTTCAAATGGCATTAATGTTTGGCGTGGGAAAAGATTGGCAGAGTCAGAACTGTCGTTAAAGGATTTGCAGGCAATTAGGGATATTGAAGAACTGGCAGGAAGCTTAAATGTTGAACAGATAGCTGAAGAGTTAGGCATTGCATCTAATAGAGTCAGCAAACTCGCAATACTTGGCGGAATTGAAGTTAGTAGAGAGCATACAGTTCATACTAAGCCGCATCTTGATGCATTAATAGAGCAGGGTGCATCATCCAATGATCTTGCAGAAGCAGACCGGACCACGCAGCAGAATGTTGTAAAATACTTGATTAGGTCAGGAAAATATGATAGGTGGAAAAAACAACGTGGAGAGGTGCTAAAAATCAAAAAATCAATAGTATATCCTGATCTGTATAATCTGCTTATGCGTGCTGCTATTTCCTTGGCAGCGAAGGAAGGATGGGCAGCAAGCAAAGCAGTAGAATATTTTTTGTTACCGAGAAAACAAGGAAGATACGCTTTAAAAGATTTGGTTGTTTTGTTTTCAAACTATGAGCAGGCGCAATCAAATGGCGGGCTTGCTTCATTGGCTGAGCTAGGAGGTCATATTGGTATTTTTCCTAGTGGTGTGAGTAACATTTTGAGCGCAGTCGGACTAGCCCCATTATACGGGAGTAAAGACCGAACTGCTCTTACTGAATGGCAGAAAAGTGCAATAGCTCTTGCGCGCAATACTTCTTTTTCTTGTTCAGATGCAGCTTATTTTATAGGCGTTCCTAATCATGTGGTAACGCAGCGATGGATAAAATGTGGAAGAAGAGATATTGTAAAACCTTTGTATAAAGTGAGGAAAAGTCTGACTCGTGCTTTAGCAAGCCAGATTTATGAAGCGGCTGACTTGGAATTTAATGTGGCTGAAATAACTGAGTTATTTGATACTGAATTGCGGATTGTTGATTATGCTTTATCACACAGAGGAGAAATAGCGCCGAAAATAATTGCTTCTTTAAGAAATATATTTACTGAAAAAACTATTGACAGGCCGTATTTATGATTGTGGGTTTTTCATTAGTATTGGCGGAATGTTTTTATTCTTCTTCGTAAATACTTTTTTGTATGCGCGTTAATGCCTGTAATTTGCTTCAGCAGTCTTGGTTTAGAGTGTATTGGAGGGGGGTGTTTTCTGTGTTTTTGAAGATTGTTATTTTTGTGCTTGGCTATTTTGTTTTTTCAGTTCATGGCTTGATTTTCAAGATTCTTGGATTGTTGTTGCTTTCTTTTGCCTTTTACAGCATTTCAGTAATAGGGATTCATTCTTCAGGACATAATAGTTTGGTGCGTTCTTTTCTTGCAAACAGGGTTTTGTGCTATTTTTTTGCTGATCTCTGGGCTGGATTAAGCAGTGAATGGTGGATTAAGCGACACTCAACGCATCATCAAAGGACAGGAATTCCTGCTGAATTCAGGAAACTGCCTGCTTTGCTTGTTTTTCTGCTTTCTCCTTTTGCTGCAGTGGCTTATGTTTTTGTGCAAAGTGTTCGCAATTCCAGAAAGCAAATTATTTTTTTGCTTCTTTTTGTTGCTGGCTTTTTACTGCAACTTGCGCTTTTTCTTCCGGCTGTTGAGTTGCATTGGGCATTTATCGCTGTTATAATAATGCGTAGCTTGTTTGCTCCTGTTGTATTGTATGTTGCTTTGCATAATCATGATGATTCGCGCATTTATTTTGATTCGTTTCTCACTTTTTTCGGGGGTAATGACTTTTTGAGGTATCACAAGGAGCATCATAGGCGTCCTTGTGTTCCTGCTTCGTTGTTGCCTAAAATTTATGGGTGAATTTGTCAGGACTTTCGGCTTTAGGGAGCTCAAGAATGTATTTTGCCTTGTTCTTTGGCGTGTAAAGCGAGAACGGTTTCATTCTTGTTTTTTCCATAACTTCTTTTTTTTCATTCAAAAAATAAACGTCGATTGTGCCAAAAACAAAAAAGGAATGTAATGCAACTATTTTGGGCTTTTCAAATACCATTAATAGTGGCTTTGGTTTTTGGAACATCAGCCCTAATGTTTTTGACAAAAATGTTTTGCAAACTCTCATGTTTTTTGCATGTTCTTTATTTGACATGTGTTGTTTTTACAGAGTAATGTTTATAATATTAGCGTATATTCCTAGTTAATGACAAATACGCTTACGCCTGAGCTGGTTCTTGCTATTGCTAGAACGTATTTTAAGATGGGTTCGCTGCATAAGGAGATTATTCTGGACGGGATTGAAGCAAAGGACAAAAAGGTGCTTATTCGTCTTGTTTCTTCTTCCTTAGAGCCAGATGCATTTCCTATTGAGTTTGAGGATGAGCTTAGTTCAGAATTGAGGGATGACGGGTTGCAGATTGTTTTTAGTCGTTCAAAAGTGTCTGAGAAGAATTTCAAGCGTGCTGCTTTTAGGTGGGAGTTAGCGCTTAATGAGCGTCTTGGCTATGGTGTTTCTCGTGGGGCAAGTGAGCAGGCGACCATATCTGATCTTTTTGATCTTGCTGCCAGCATGCGTACTAGTGATGTTCATTTTATGCCGCGCTATGATTCTAATCACCAATGCAAAGAGGGAGTTATTCAGTTTAGAATTGATGGTGTTTTGCAGAGTATTGCCTCTTTTCCTGTGGAGCATTACAGGCAGCTTTGTTCTTGGGTTAAGCGAAAGTCAGGTGCTGATTTAGGTTTGGCTGTGACTGAGGGTAGTTTTCGGCTTGATGAAGTGCCGGGTATTACTTGTCGTGTTGCTTCAATGAAAACTAGTAAAGGGGTTGAGGATTTGTCTAGTGTTTGTGTTCGTTTGCTTCGCGAGGATACTGTTCAGCTTTCTCTTGGCATGCTTAATTACCTTCCTGATGATGTTTCTGTTGTTAAGGAATTGTTGCGTAGGAGAAGCGGTGTAATTGTTATTTGTGGCGAAACAGGTGCCGGTAAAACCACAACTATGGGAAGTATGGTTAGCGAGCTTATTCAGACGTATAATTGTGGTAAAAAGGTTGTTACGCTTGAGGATCCTATAGAGTTTACTATTCCTGGAGCAGTTCAGTTTGAGATTTCAAAACCCGGAGAGGGTAATGGTTTGACTTATGTTGTTGCTCTTGAGAATATTTTGCGTCAGGATCCTGATGTTATTGTGGTTGGTGAGATTAGGAATGCAGATACTGCTAAATATGTTGTGACTGCTGCTCAGACTGGTCACTTGCTTATCACTACTATGCATTCTGAGGATACTATAAGTGCGCTTACTCGTCTTGCTGGTTGGGGTATTGACGGGCCGTCTCTTAATAATACGTTGCTTGGCGTGATTTCGCAATTTCTTATTCGTCGTAATTGTCCTGCATGTTTGGAAAGCTCAACATTGTCTGAAAAGAATGCGCGCTTGTTATTTCCTGAATCTGGTGATATGGCTGGGGATGAGCCTGCAAATTATGAACGTGCAATTAAGTTTTTGTCTAATTTGGTAGTTGGCAGAAGCACTGGTGTGAAGAACGGCAGAGTTTGTGAACAGTGTGAAGGGCTTCGCTTTTTTGGTCGTGTTCCTATTGTTGAGGTTTATTCTCATAATCAGGAGCATTCTAGGATTGTTGCTGAGATTTGTAAGGGAAACTCAGAAGGTCCTCAGCACTTGCGTGCATTATTCCAGCATGGTCATTATGCTCCGTTCGCGCTTAATGCGCTCAGGCACGTGTTGCATAGGACTACTTCTCCTGAGGAAGTTATTGATCAGCTTCCTCGTCCCTACTTTGTTAATCATTCTGCATTGCTGAGGCGTTACGGGTATACTATTGTGGAAAAGAAAAAAAAGAATTAATCAGTCAATCTCGTAACTAACAGTGACTGTGGCAGTTATTCCTACTTTTGCCGGCTCTACTGGTGTTTCAGCAGGAGCGCTTTCCATTTTTGCAGCAACTGCAAAGTCCCTGTAATTGTAATACGGGCGAGGATAGTTGTCATACGAGTTTTCATTCACGCTTGCAAGTTTTCCTAGTTTTGTACCGACACTGTCAGCAAGTGCTTCTACTTTGTCTTTTGCTTCTTTGCCTGCTTGGCGTAATGCTTGTTTTTTGGCATCTAATTTTTTTTGGTTGGTTAGTGAGAATTGTATGTTGTCTACTCTGTTTGCTCCTGCCATTACTCCTGCGTCAATTATTTTGCCGACCTTTTCAAAATCTTCAACAGTTATCTTGATTCTGTTTGTTACTCGGAAGTATTTGTTGTATTTTTGATTCTTACCTCCGTATGCGTCTATCTCATAAACCGGGTTGTTATAGTCGTATTGTTCTTGTAAGCTATAGTCCATTGTTTCAATCTTTTCTTTGATAATGCCTTGTGCGAGTATTGCTTTTACTGCTTTGTCCATTATTTCTGCGTTCTTTTGTTGTGCTTCTTGTGCTGTTGTGGCGTTTGTTTCTACTGCAAGATACACTTCTGCTTGGTCTGGTTCAATATTCAGCTGCACTGTGGCGCTTGAGCTTATTCTTTCTCCTTCTTGCCCCGGAGGGGCTATTTTTATTGTGCATGCAGTTAGTAATAATACCATTAATATTGTTATTAGTTTTTTCATTTTTGATCACCTGATATTATTATGTTAATGAACTATTTATACTGTTTGTTTTAGTTAGGTTTTTTCCTTTTCAAATACACTATTATTCCTATTAATAGAAGGAGCCATATGATGTAAATGATTAAGCCAAAGTATTGGCTTTGTGGTTCTGGCGTTGGCATTGCGGCTGTCATCATTCGTGCAGAATCAATCTTTGCTTGTGCAAATGTTTGTATTGTGTTTGTTTTTTGTAGGTATTCTTTCAGTATTGCGAATCCTCCTATTATAACTGAAAACGCGAATGTTCCTATTACTATTAACAGTTTGATGTCTTCAGGATGTAGTATTGCTTTTCCTTTTTGTGTTAGTTGAAAGTATTTCCATTTGCGTCCTTCTTCAAGTTTTTCTATGAGTTCTGCTTTTATTAGTTCTTCAATATGCTCTTTTATGCTTGGTGTTGCGAGTTTTAGTTCTTGTGCTATTTCTGTTTGAGTGTGGTTTCTTTGGTCTAGTAGTTTTAGTATTTTTATTCTTGTTTCTGCGCTTAATGCTTTTATTGATGCTTTTCCTAACTCTAGAGTTTTCATGTTCTTGTTTTTGTTGTGTTCTTTATTAAGCTTTCATAAAGTTTTTATATATGCTTATTGTTCAGTGCTTTTTAATGTGATCGGGTTTGACTTTTCTAAGGAACCTGTAACATTAGAGGGGGCATTAACTGCGTTTACACAAGGGTATTCTTTTGCAACTTCCCAGCAGTTTGCAGGCATGGTTGATTTCGCTCTTTCTTCTCGTCGTGTTGATTTTTTGAATGACTTGAGTAAGTCTATCATGCAGTCAGGGGTAATTCTTAATGCTTTAGTTGTTTATGTTCCTGTTAGCACGGGGAAATTACCCGGTGGTGTTGTTTTGGTGGCTAATGTTTCAAAATTTGATTATTCACGGCGTGGCATTGAAGCATTAATTCAGAATAATTCGCTTAAAGGTGTTTCCAGCTATTATGTTCCTTTGCGTGCTTCTGGTAAGGATGTTCTTCCGAACGAGTTTTCTTTTTTTAATGCTCTTTATGGTCCTGTTGGTTGCAAAGCGGTTTTGACTTTTGCAACAGATTCGCCTGTTTTGAAAACTAATGGTCATTCGCTTCTTTGTATTCCTCGCTTAGATGTTTATGATAAAGAGGTTGTTGTTGCTGTTCCTTTTTTGAGGGTTGTGAAAAATGAGCTGGTTTTGGATGCTACAAAGACAGTTAAGGATAAGGGTATTGCTTTGGGTATATGTACACGCCTCTGTTGCGAAATTCTTTATGCACCTAGTTAGCATCATATTCTTTGTCAAGACAGTTTGTTTCTGCAATAACAAGCGCATGATTCAACAAGTAAGGCACATCAAGTGTGTCGCCTCTCCAATGAGAGCGAAATCTTAAATTTTACCAAAGACTTTCACCGGAGCGTTTGGAATCAAAGACTTTAAATACAATTAGGTTTGAATTAATAAAAAAGAGGGGGAAGGATGGAGCTAAGAAAGGACTATATACTGAATAGGTGGGTTATAGTGAGCGAGGCAAGGGAAAAAAGGCCTCATGAATTCAAAAAAGAAATTCCTGTAACAGACATAAAAACGTGCTTTTTCTGTCCGGGGAATGAAGCACAAACTCCTCCAGAGATAGGGAGAATTGGAAATCCGTGGAAAGTGAGGTGGTTTCCTAACAAGTTTGCAGCAGTAGCAGAAGGAAAATCAGGGATACAAACGCATAACAAGTTTTACACTTTCGGAAATGCCGTAGGTAATCATGAAGTAATTGTGGAAACAAATGATCATACAAAACAACTTCACGACTTAAGCAAAGAAGAAATAGGACTGGTATTGCAGGCATATAAAGACAGAATAACGCACTTACAGGAAAGAGAGTATGTAAAATACGTTTGTGTGTTCAAGAACAGTGGAATAAGTGCAGGAACGAGTATAGTTCATAGCCACAGTCAGCTCATCACAAGCCAAACAATACCTGAGGAGGTAATGCAAAAGGTGGCTGCAAGAAACAAATACGTTCAATGCCCGTATTGCGAAATAATACAGAATGAAAAAAAATCAGATAGAAGATGCTTTGAAACAGACGAGTGGGTTGCATTTTGTCCGTATGCATCTAGATTCATGTACGAAATATGGATATTTCCAAAAAAGCACATACTTACAATAGAACAGGCATATCTTAACGGGCTAGCAGATATTCTCCAGATGACGCTTAAAAAAATAGGGCAGTTGGGTTGCAGTTATAATTATTACTTGCACTATAGCCCAAAAGGAGAAGACTTGCACTTTCATATAGAAGTGTGTCCAAGAATCTCAACATGGGCGGGATTTGAGCTTTCCAGCGGAACAATAATAACAGGAATCACTCCAGAACAAGCAGCGCAATACTACCGGGCATGATAATTCTAGCGAACAAAACGGGCTACTTAATGCTTACAGAAGACAAGAGAACAAGATATCAGGGAGCATACTTTTTTGACAACAATGCCTGCTGGAAGACTTTGGAATGTGTGCAACATAATGAAAAAATCAAAGAAACAACACATGCATTATGGAGTGTGGAAAGAGAAAGTGAAAACACAAAAGAAGGGTATTATCTTGCACACAAAGGAATAATTTATGAAAATCAGGACAATAAAGAATGCACGCTAATACTTGACTGCAAAAGAATGGATGATAATAGAGAGTGGGGGAGGACCTACGAAATAAGCACAGAACAGCAATGTATTGTAGTGACCTACAAAAAAACCAACAGCAACGAGGAAGACAACACAAACAACGATAAAGAATATGAATACTGCGTCGCAATAAGTGGAGAACAGCTTGAGTTTTTGCCATTGCAGAACTGGATAAAACACGAATACGAATATGATGAGAAAAGAAAAAGTCCGCCTTATCATCGGTGGGTGTATGAAGCACTAAAGTTCAGAACAACTGTTGCAATAGCATACAGCTTCAACAAAGAAGAAGCAATCACGAATGCAAAAAACTTGTTGCAAAACAAAGAAGCTTATAAAAAACAAAGCGAAGAAAAAACTGTTCAGATAATAGCAAAAACAAAAAATCTTGCAAAACAATGTGCGCTAAATAGTATTTATTGTTTAACAACAGACACTGCTATAAGAGCAGGATTGCCGTGGTTTTATGAAACGTGGAGCAGGGATGAACTAATAAGCACAAAAGCAATAATCTCAATTGATAAAGAACTTGCAACCTCAATACTAAAAAAATACGCGACATTCCCTATCGCTAATAAAGAAAATGGAAAACTCATAAGTGCTGATGCTCCGGGATGGTTATTTCTGAGATGGAAAAACCTGATGAACAAAGCAGGATTGTCAGGTGCTGAAACAAAAATACTCAGGGAAAGAATACGACTCTATCTCAATAGTATAACATGGAAAGATGGATTAGTATTCAACAATAGCAACGAAACATGGATGGATTCAGTAGAAAGAAACGGCTGTAACATAGAAGTGCAAGCGTTAACACTTGCAGCAGCAAAATTCTTGAATCAATTAGGAGAAAAAACAATCATAGAAGAGGAACTCAGGGAACAAACAAGAAAGCATTTTTGGAACGGGAAATGGTTGTTTGATGAGAAAAACGATCAAACAATACGCCCGAATGTCTTCCTTGCAGCATATGCTTATCCTGAGTTACTAACAAAAGAAGAATGGACAACATGTTTCCAGAACACACTAAAAAAGTTATGGCTTCCGTGGGGAGGAATATCCAGCATAGACACAACAGACAAAAGATTCATACGAGAACACACAGGAGAAAAACCAGACAGCTACCACAATGGAGATAGTTGGTACTGGATAAACAATATAACCGCAATAGTCTTGCATAATCACAAAGGATTTGATAAATACGTGCAAAAAATTTATGACGCAAGTGAAAAAGAAATATTGCAAATGGGGGCAATAGGGCATCATGCTGAATTGTCAAGTGCAAAAGAACAAACAAGTGAAGGGTGTCCAATGCAGGCGTGGAGTGCCGCAACATTCATAGAATTATGCGACGAACTAAAAAAGTAAGAATTCTAAGACCTCTCTGAAATTATTTTTAAATCGTGCTTGGTTAAACCCTGGTCTGACAGTTTAACGGTTTCTGAACTGATTTCTTGATTATTGGCGCCATTTGCAGAGCGTTGTTTGATAGATGCTTTGTTTTCGGTGAGGTGACTTTTTAGCGGTTATTGGCAGCTTGAATTTGACAGTTTTGGGATGAATTTTCAGACAGGATTTCCTTAATATTGCCAGCGTAATGACTCCCTCTAGCCACTATTGGTATAGGACTGATCATAAATGTTCTATCATCACATCTTAGCTCGTAAAAACGGAAGCTATCTTTGCTGTCTACACAGGTTATATTTCCATTCCCGTCCACATACTCATTAACGAAATAATCCAATAGTTCTGTCCCATAATGGCCGCAGGGAAAATCTAATTTTTTCTGTTTCAAGTAATCTAAACCCACGGGTCTTTTGGGTCCTGATTCTTCTTTGGTTGAAGCAGGAACAGAAAAGCGCATGCTACTACAACTTCTTGTAGCTCCAAATATTAGTGCAGTTAGTCCGGCTATTAATATGATTTTATATTTTCTCATTTTTGTTACCTCTTATTTGTTATGCTTTAGTAATGTTAATACTTCTTAATATAATCTTGGTTCAATTAATGTTAAACCAAAAGGTTTAAATAGGTAGTTAACCTTATAAGTTAAATGGCTCTTAGAATCACCCTCCCATTAGGTAAGGAAGATAATATCAAGAATTTGGTATTTAGTATTCTAACAAAAGAGTATCCGTTAAAAATCATAGATTTGACTAATTTTATTCGTAAAAGATATGGCAGATCTATCACATTTCAGGCCGTCAGAAAAGCGAATTTACAGTTAGTGGAGGAAGGCGTTCTCTTAAATGAAAATAATCAGTTTAGTATTAACAAGGAATGGGTGATTAATGCCAAGAAGCAATTAGATTCACTTTATGAAGAATTAACAAGAGAAAAAGTAAATCCAAAAAGCATAGATTCTATCAAAGGAGAGATTTCTGTTTTTATTTTTGATTCGTTAAACAAGATGATGAAATTCTGGGAGGATATTATAGACTATTGGTTTGAGAATTTCAAAGAAGGGGGTCTGACTATTAATTGTTATCAGGGAGCACATGGTTGGGAAGGTTTACTTCATCCAGATCGTGAAAGAAGCATAATGAAACGATTAAAAGAGAAGGGGATAAAATCATATGTTCTTAGCATAGGGAATACTCCATTAGATCGTTATATCTGGAAGTTTTACAAAAACATCGGCCTTAAAATTGCTTTTAGTCCCTCTCTATCTACTTTTGATAAGACCTATTATGTGGCAACGTATGGAGAAACAATTGTGCAGGTTCATTATCCGAAGGAGATTGCTGAGGATATAGAAAAGTTCTTTAAGAAAAATAAAACGATTGAAGAGTTAGATTTAGGGGAATTGTCAGAGATAACAAATAGAAAACAAGAGATTAAGTTAACAGTAATAAAAAACTCAGAAATGGCGAAACAGATTAATAAGTCTATCATTGCACAGATTGAGTAATAGGAAGCGCTATTTATTCCTTTTTGAATCGCGCTGAACTTATTGTTTACGCGGACAGCAGAAAACAGTAATACTCATATACCAATTGTATGTAGTTATACTGGTGAAAATGGAAAAAGCGATTGAACACAACGCAAGCGCATGGTACGGTCTAAGTGGAACGACAAGATAAGATACTTTCAAATCATGAGTCAAGCCACGAGAGCCGCGGAAGGTAATATCGTCTTACGCGCTTATTCTTTTTAGTGGCTCCTTGAGCGGTTGGGATTTTTATTTTCTTATCACGAGAAACACAGAATATGTGTCTTATTTTTTTTGGGTGGCAACGACGATGTTTGCGTGATTTTAGAAAAGTTTAAATACTAGCACGCTTGCGGAATTCTCAGGTTGTGAAATGGAACTAAAATCCTTACGCACGGTCCTTCTGAGGTTGGTGATGCTGGGAATCCTATCGATTCTTGCAGTGCAATTTGTAGCTGCTTACGGAAATATTACTATTCCAAGAAGTCAAGTGAACATTACTGTGAGTAGTGAAGTAACGAGATCAAGTAAGGGTGGCGGTTATTTGGGTGCTCAGATTAACATAAGCGCTAATGTTACTGTAAATGGAACGTCAAATCCTATTGATAAGGTTTTTGCCAACATCACTGCTCCTAACCTTTCTAATTTCTTGTTGCAAATGATTAATCATTCAGTTGTAGACACTTTGAATCAGACGTTCTTTAACGTGTCCTTTCTGATTCCATTACACTTCAGGCCTGGTAATTATACTGTGTCAATAGTTGCTAATAATACGTTCAATGAGGTTAATTCAAGCTCTTTGAATGGTAACTTTTCGTTCTTCATTAATGGTTCGGTGAATGTTAGTCAACTTAACATAACTTCAGAGAATGGAACTTTGCAAACCTCTGGGTTCATAAACATCACTGCGAATGTAACAGGTCTTATTGATGGTACTCCTTATATTAATACTGTGTTTGCGACTATTACTCCGCCACGCAATTTGACAGCATATTCAATGAGGATGACTAATGGAAGTCATGGTGGTAATACATATAATGTTTCGTTCCGTGTTTATGACTTTTGGGAACCTGGCTTGTATCAGGTGGTTATAAATGCTAGTGACGTTGCTGGCAAGATTAATATTTCAATTAATTCCAGCTTTAATGTTATAGATAATACCCCGCCTAATGTTACTGTGCTTAATATTTCCCAGCCAGGGCCTAGCCAGATAAGTCAGGTTAATATTACTGTGAATGTTACTGATAATCTTCAGGGCAATGTGAGTCAGGTAATTGCGAATATTACTCCACCAAATGGTTCTGGCTCTGCTTACACGTTGAGGATGAGTAATGATAGTGATAGTAGAGGGGGTAACACGTATAATCTCACGTTCAATAATACTTTAGCAACACTGCATGGAACATGGACTGTTGTTATACTTGCAAATGACACTCAGAACAACAGGAATAACACGATTACTACAACCTATACTGTGACTGATGCTTTGCGTCCAACAGTGACTGCTCTTAATGTGACGCCGCCTTCTGGTAATCATTCAACAAATGTGACTGTGTCTGTGAATGTTACTGATAATAATGTGCCAGGAAGCAATGAGCGTGTTGATAAGGTGTTTGCAAACTTTACGCTTAATGCAACATTTAGTCAGCTTGTGCAGTTGTTTAATGTTTCAGGAACTCAGTTTAATGGGTCATTCATTATTCCAATCACTTACATGGTTGGTAAACTCAATGTGTCTATCCATGCGAATGATACCTCTGGAAACTTTAATGGATCAGTTAATTCCAGCTTTATGCTTGATGATAATACTCCTCCAACTGTTGAGGATATAGTCTTGCCTAATGGCAGTGATGTTGTTCCAGGAAGGTTTGTTCCAATAGAAGTAAGAATAATTGACAACATATTGATTAATGATACAGATAATAACACGCCACGTGCGAATATCACAATACCCGGCACTAACTTACAAGAAGTGCTTACTCTTGTGAGAAGAGCACCAGGTAGTGATATATACAATGCAACGCTTTCAGGAACTAACACAACTACTGTGGGAACGTACACGATAAGGATATTTGCAAATGATACTGCGCCTTACAGGTCTGCTGAATTTACTAAGAATGTGGGTAATGTTAATAATAGCATTATACGGAACTTTATTGTTGCCAATCCTGTATCAACATCAACTGGTGGTCGTGCTGGTGGTGGCGGTGGTTCTTCATCTAAGCCAGCTGCTAGAACTGTTGGTGCTTTGAGTCAGGCAGGCACAAGTGTGAGTGTGAAATCCAAAGAACAGCTTTCCTTTACTGCCAACAGTAAGAAGTTTACTATGGAAGTTGCTACTGTTTACAGTAAGAGTGTTGTTTTGAGTATCAGGATGAGTCCTGAACAAAGATACACTGTTACTCTTGGACAGATTACTAGTGTTGATTATGATGGTGGTGGCATTGACTTTAGCGTGCGACTTGATAAGATTGACAATAATGTTGTTACTTTAACATTGTTGCCTCCAAGCACGTCATCTGTCAGGTTGCCTACTGCTGTAACACCTCCAGTGCCGAGTACTGCTTCTGCTCCATTGCCAGATGCAGTGCCAGAAGAAGCTGCAGTTGAGGATGTTGAGCAGGATGTTGAACCTGAACAAGTGGTTACTCAACCAGTTAGTCGTGCTAAAAAAAGGTCTAATGCAGGGGTTATTGCCCTTATTGTGCTAGTGTTGGTGGTGGTTGGCGTGTATCTCTACCTTAGGCCTAAGGGATTGAATGGTTGGAAGCCAGTGTACAAAGCCAGATAGGTTTTTAATTCCTTCTTCTTTTTTTCTTGTTTATGTTATTGTCCGAGCTTAATATTGATGTTGGTGTTAAAAGTGTTCTAGCCAATTGTGAGCTTCGTCCTTGTCAGGAAAAGGCAGTTAGTGCTGGTGTTTTAGATGGCAAGAGTGTTTTGGTATGTAGTCCTACTGCTTCAGGTAAGACACTGGTAGGCGAGCTTGCATGCGTTAAAACTGTTTATTCTGGAAAAAAGGCAGTGTATGTTGTTCCTCTTATTGCTCTTGCTAATGAAAAATACAGGCAGTTTCAGGCAAGATATAGTTCTTTGTTTAGGATTGGCTTGTCTAGTGGTGATTTGGATTCTTTAGATCCGGCATTAGCTTCTTTTGATTTGTTGGTGTGCACTGCTGAAAAGCTGGATTCTTTAGTTAGGCATAAGGCATCATGGATTTTTGATGTTGGTTGTTTGGTTGTGGATGAGATTCATTTGCTTAATGAGCCCTCTCGCGGTCCTGTTTTAGAGGTGGTGATTACTTTGTTACGTTCTTTGCTTCCTAAGCTTCAAATTGTTGGTTTGAGTGCTACTATTGGCAATCCTGAGGAATTAGCTGGCTGGCTTGGTGCAGCTCTTGTTAAAGATTCGTGGAGGCCTGTTCCTTTGCATCAAGGTGTTTATTTAGAAGGCAAACTTGACTTTTTTAAGTAAACTAGAAAATATCTTTTAACTGACTCTGCAGAACATACCTTAACCGAGTTTACCTTGCCTTACAGCTATTGTGCTCTGACTGTGAACTTTAATGTAATTAACTGTTTATTTGTCATGAGCAATATATCAGTTCGTGTCCTGTTGCGCTACTGTTGCAAACACATAGTAAGGGCCAGGTATGACGACA
>JACQMV010000049.1 GCA_016203395.1 Candidatus Woesearchaeota archaeon
GACTCACTTTCTCCCCCTGAAGACTGTTCAAATTACATAATGCACTATTAGAATTTTTAACAGTTTATAAATACCAGCATATCTAATTCACCCTTCTGCCAGATGAGTCCATGTTACCATACCAATGACCGGTCATTCCATCTACATTGGAAGGCGCACCTATTCTTCTACCAGATGAGTCCATGTCACCATACCAATGACCGGTCATCAACGGCATTTCCACTTCTTCAGAAGAAGGCATACACTGTTCATTTGGTGTGGCTAGTTGCACTTTCTTACGCCGCAATGGAGAAATAGTTATTGGCTTGTTCAAGTATGTTCGTATGCAATACGTACACACATCCTGCTGGCTCGCTTTCCTGCCACGTTCAAGAAAATCCATAAATCTCTCATTCTCTCGCAGGATCTCTATTGGTTTGATAATTCCTTCTGGATCTTTCGTGTCAAACGTTATAGTGTGTATTTGCATGTGCATATCTGTAGGGCATGGCACCCTAAGCATGCCATCGGGTGTGACACGCACCATATAATGATTCTTTAAGTCAATTCCGCAAGGGCATTTTTTTGCTTTGCTTTTGTGCATTAAGATGTTATCTCTGCCAGCATAAACAATTGGTCGCACAGCATATGCAATATAGTGTTTACTGTTTCTGCCAGCGTAATACTCGTCTGCAGTTGCAAACTGCGGCGTAAGTCCCTCCTCCTCAAAGATAGCACAAACCTGTTCATGTATTTGCATCTCCTTTTCCTTTTTAATTATTAGTGTATGATGAGGCACGACTACGTTAACCTCATTCCTTATATTTTCTGCCATTGTTCTTAACGCGTTTTGCAATAGAACAGGCGAAGCATTAAATTCTGCATCATTGTGTGATGCATCAATGCCTATACATACTGTTTCCAACCCGCTATCTTTGAGTCTGCGCCATAATTCAGCATCGCACTTATTTCCATTAGAATTTAATCTCGTTGTCATTCCATGAGAAGAAGCATACTTCACTGCCTGAACCAAATGTGGCACGATAGTTGGTTCGCCTCCTGTAAACAAACAATACTTTATTCCATGAGCCACTGCTTGTTCCACAGCAGCCATTATGGTTTGCATATCCAACGCCCGCACTCTTCCTTTTGGGAAGTAAGAATTCGTGCAGCATGCAGGACATAGCGTATTGCAATCATATGTCATCTCGAGCACGATTCTTGGAACGCTGTTGCCTGTCAACTTATCACGAATACTTTCAGTCTCTTCTGCATCCATATTCCCAACATCTCCCAGCTGAATAAAAACCTAATCATATTTTATATCGTCGTGATTAATAGGCCATTTGCTTGGATGTTCTGGTGGTTCATCATCAAACAGCGCAATTATCTTCTGCGGCAGTTTTTTTGGCATAGGCATGATCTTACCTTTTTTCTTCGGCTCTGGCGTACTGACCTCACCATCAACCAGATGCTTAGCTGTTCCATACAAGTCTGCACCTTTGCAAAGCACTGGCATTTCTGGTTTTGGCACATCCACGACAGGCAGGTATTCAACCATTTTCTTCCCACCAGAAACTGGCTTTAGCTTGCCAAACTTGGCACTACCTTTAACATCTCCCTTATGCTCATCAAACAGCCCGAACCACGGAAGTCCTAGACTTTGATACGTTTCTATTGTTATTGGACTTTCTGGTGGCTGTTCTCCAGTTATTTGCAAAAATTGTTCACTGCTCACCAGATGAAGAGTAACACCTTCTTTTGCAGAATCACACCACACCTCAACCCCATAAGGATCAGGGTAGATGCTCTGAGTTATTTCCCCTCCACGACCAAGCCCCATTCTTTGCACATCGCACGCTCTTAACAATTTTGCATGCCCTCCTCCTGCATGAAGACAGGAAGAGTATGCCTTTTGAAGGTGTGCACCAAAAATAACTGATGTATCAGCACCCAAAGACAACCCGCCTTCTTTTAAAAGTATTCCACCTATCACGTGCTCAAGCGGTGTTTCGTCCAGAATGAGCTTCGCTCCTTTTTTTGGCTCAAATACTGCTATCTGTATGCCTCCAAACTTTTCTTCTCCAGTAATCTGACCTTCTACTGTTTCCCCTGAACCTAACTCTGCTGCAACAAACTGATAAATTCTTCCATCTTCTGCTTTGAATCCATCCAGCCATGGCTGAGGAGGAACCACAATATAATTCTGCTTGACAAGCTTTTCGCCAAGCTTTTCCCCTGAAACTGCATTAATCATTCCAGCACCAATAAGCAATGCTCTTGGCACTTTCTGCTCCCTGCCAAAAGACATCCACATCGCTTCGTGCTTGTACATAGGCATGAAGTATCCTGACTCCATTTCCTTTGGCACTCCTGACTTAAAATCATCTACCTTGTAAAGTGGGAATCTTCCCAGACCTGCTGGCAATGAATTTATCCGCCCTTCAGGAACTCTTACTGTTCTTTGGAAACCTATTGATAAATCACCTACACTCACATACTCTGCTTTTTTTGTTTCAACAACTGTTCTCATTTTGATTACCTCCAATATGAGTAGTGTAATACTGTGCTTGATATATACTTTTCCTGTGTAAACCACACAATGATACACAGTTGTGTACTCAGATATCTTTTTATATACCGCTAATCTTCCAAGTTCATGAAGAGACGAATTGTCCAACATGGTTCCAGCTCCCTGACAGTCACACTGCCTTACAGCTGGGCACAACAGTTTAACCTTAAGAAAGGAGACGAGCTAGAGGCAGATATTCGTGGTAATTCAGTTGTGTTCTCTACAGCCAAAGCAAAAGGTTCTGCTAAAAAAGAAGTGGAGGTTTCACAATTCGGCGTGTTTACAAAGAACAACCTTAGCCAGGTTTACCAACTTGGCTATGATGAAGTTATTATCTACCTTGACAACGAAACTGGTGTTGAGGACATTAAACAAAGAATAGCCGAATGTCTGGGTTTTGAAATTATCAACATAAACGAAAGAACTATTGAGATTAGAAGCATTGCCCACACGCTTGAGCAGGATTTTGATGTGCTGTTACGCAAAACATTTCTCATAACAAAACAAATGGGCGATGAACTATTTAAAGCCCTCAAGGATTCTGAGTTCTCCAAGCTTAAAAACATACGCACACTTGAATCACTGAATAACAAGTTCGTGCTTGCCTGCATACGCATTCTAAACAAGAGAGGATATTCAAATCCTGATAGAACTATGCAAATGTATGATATGCTGAAACTTATAGAAAGATTTTGTGATGAATTCAAGCATATTTGTGACATTAAATACACCCGTGCGCTGGACAAACGAATATTATCCTTTTTTGACAACCTGCTGAAATATTATGATAATTTTTATCAACTGTTTTATAAATTTAGCGTGCAGGGAAAAAAGAAGGTGTATCTTGATAGAAAAGAATTACTACAGTCGGCCCATAAATTACTTCAGAACACTAAAGCAGAAGACACTGTTGCACTACACCACCTTCTTGCTGCACTTGACAAAGCTTATGATGCTGCTGGAGAATACTTCACTATGATTCTCTGACAAAGGTTTTTGCACTAGCATGAAGATACGCAACTTTAGAAGACTTGATAATTAATGACAACACCTCACGCCGGAATTCATGCATTAAACCACTATATCTTTGCAGTTCAGGTACGAGATCCTTACCAGTTAATCTGCTGAATTCCTGCAAATGCCATGCTGCCCTATGCTTTCTTTCGTCTGAAGGCCCGAACTCCTCCTGAGTCCATACCTGATCTGCTATCTTCATTGCATGCCCTACAGCTTGCCAGATTGCAACTGTTCTGTTATAGTTGGATTGTGTACACTTTGAATGAGCAACCTGATTATATGCAGTTAGGTAAGCACGACTCCAAGCATCATAAAGATCATCTTTAATTGCCTCTCTGAAAGGAGCAATGCTTAATCCAAACAAAGCAAACATTGCCTCGTCTTCAGCACTACTTCCAAGCCGAGCAAGCTCAAAATCATATATAGTTATGTCTCCAGTGTTAATACCCAGTCGCACGTTTGCAGCAGTCATATCACCATGAACAAATCCATTTCTTTGCGTAATAACCTCCTCAAGCTGCGACAAACTCCTGCTGGTAGTTTGCAATCCAAAAGGTTGCCAGAATCTCTCTTTGAATACCTGAGTCATTGGCTGGTATTCCAAGCACAACCCATATTTTTCTGCCTTGCCAAGATTTTCTGTAATCAGCACCTGAATTCTAGCCAAACACTTAAGAACCCTACACCCTGTTTCCACAAGCGTAAACGGGCTATACGCGCCTGTCTTTATTTTTTCTGCAAGATCTGCCTGCCCTGTGTGCAAAGAAGCCATATCACCATTAATACAGAAAAGACCATACTTATTTGAGAACTCTTCAGGGTGCTCATCAGTTAAAAGGCGAAGGCAAGGCAATCCAAGCTCCATGCACAAGAGATTTAATGCCATATCCTTTCTAGCCAAATTCAACTTATCGCCATATTCCTTAATATATATACTGCCATCCTTTCTGCCATCTCTATCCTCGCAAGTATAATGTATAACTGCCTGTGGAATCCGAGTTGACTTAACTTTCTTCACTAAACTTTCAACACGCACATCTCTTAATCGCATATTCTTTTCTAAATAACTAATAAGCCGAGTAATGAAATCTCCCTCTGGATTGTAAAGCACCTGACCATCTTTTATATCATAAAAAACTCCTTTAGAACTTAACTTTGCTTTAAAGACAGGATGCTTCTTTTTTTCAGCCGAAGAAGATAAAACTGTTCTGTAAGGGGCCGAGCCCTTTAAGTACCGAGGCGACTGCGATAGCCGCTCTGCAGGTTCACCTAATGTCAACGGGTCTCCAAAAGTCAGTCCTGCTTTCAAAGGCACATCGTCTTCCAAAGCAATATGAAATGCTAACACGTCGTCCCTGTCAAGCTGTCCGGTAACACTAGCCAACACTGTTCCGTCTAGTGCATCAAACGCTTTGCTCATAACACATGATATGCCTGCGGATAATATAAAGTTGATGTTCTGAAAAAGATTAAATATCCCTTCCTTTAACTCATTATTATGAAAGACGTTATTTTTATTACAGGCAACGAGCACAAGTTTGAGGAATTTTGCAAGTGGATACACTCAGTAAAGCTAAAAAGAAAGAACATTAATCTGCCGGAATTGCAAGGCCTTCCTGAAGAAATAGCAAAAGAAAAAGCAAAACTTGCCTGCAGCATACTAAAAAAACCCTGTTTTGTTGATGATACATCATTAGTATTCAAATCCTGGAAAAGCTTGCCAGGACCATACATAAAATACTTTCTTCAGGAATTAGGAGTAAAAAAACTAAGCAGATTACTGCACGAAACAGGTAATGATTACCGCGCCACAGCAATAACAGTCATTGGCTATTGCGAACCGAATAAGCATCCTGAAGCGATATCAGGCAAAACACAAGGAAGGATAGTAAAACCAACAGGACCTCAAAATTTTGGCTACGACTCAATATTCAAGCCCAACAACAGCAATAAAACTCAAGCACAGATGACCAAAGAAGAAAAATCAAAGCACTCTTGCAGAATGAAAGCAATAAAGAAATTTGAAAGTTTTCTGAAACAAAAACGTAATGCGAGGAGCAGGATAAGCAGAAAAGGTGCGAAGAAGGGTTTAAATAAGCGCAAACCATAAATAAGCGACAGATACTTTCTATTATATGAACATTGAAGAGATATTTCAAAAGGTCAAAAGTGCGTTTCCAGAAATAAATTCAAGAATTATCGTCTATGGCAAAAGATCGTTTATGTCTAGCTCTCCATTAACCGGCAACATTTATTATAATCAGAAAGATATTGAACAAAAAAGGTTTTCAATAGAAGCATTGAAAGGTGCACTTGCACATGAGCTGGCACATCAAATAGCATATAAGAAGATAGGACTTGTCGGTCGACTATTCTTTAAACTGCGATATCGTCTAAGTAAGAAATACAAAAGAGAAAGTGAAATAATTGCAGACGAAGTAGCTGTTAAAAGGGGCTTCGGAAAGAACCTCATTCAGCTAACAACCGAATATCAAAAAAAGTTCGGAAGGCGCAGATTTGACGAAAGAATCAAGCCATTTCATTTGACGGTTTATGAAATCCGAGCAATGATGCAAAAGAAAGCTAAACCAGTACGTCTTACTCAGACCCTTTTATGAGTTTCCAATCAGGCAAATGAGTTATCTGACCGTGGGATTCCCGGTGTTTGATGGGCATAGTTTAGATTTCCCAACTTCCCTGCATATTCTCACTTAAGTCCTTCTAACTTTTCAATAAGCGCAGAGTATAATTCCTTCTTTTTTTTTGGATGCAGCTGAAACAAAACCTTTTCTACCAGCTTATCCGATATTGTGAAAATGTAATTGAGCTTTATTACACTATCCTTTATTGCGCCATCTTCCTTAGTCAGTTTTATTCCCTTCATTTCAACGTTGCTTGTAATACCTGCTACAACTAGGTTATCAAACTCCTGAAAAAGCACAACTGCCGGCCTTTTTTTGACTTCAAAAGTGTCAGTGAACTGCAAGTTTGCTAGAACAACATCTCCTGAGCTAAGCACGCTCCCACCCTTCATCTTCCTTATTATCCCAAAGCGCTCTCATTTTGGGTTGCTGCACCTTATGAAGAAATTCATCATACTGATTATGTTGTTTAACCTTCTTGAAAACGTCTACCATCTTAATAATCAGTTCATTGTAAGTCTGACGAGGATGTTGCTTCACTTTCTTTAAAGTAGCAACCACTCTCTTATCCAACTGTATTGTTGTAGCATCTGCCATTATATATTCACTATAGACAGTTAATGGTTTATTATATATAAAGCTTGTCATACGCCCGTCACATTTATTGCAATACAGATGGCACGATAAACAGGAGAGATAAGAAGCAAAGCCAGTACGAACACTACTGTTCATCTTTATGATACAAATCCAGAAGTAGTATTTCGTCCTTTTCCTTGAAATAAGCGCACGAAATCCTAAATGGAGCCATGTAAATCTCTCGCGTGCCTTTTCTTGTGCACCTCATTGGTTTACCTATTTCAGGAGTATTTCTTATTTTTTCCAGCTGTTTTGCAATTCGCTCTCTCAAAACAGTGTCCTTTATTTTGCATACAGTTTTATACCAAGATTTCGTTGTAGCTAACTTAGTCATTTCCGCAGTTCTTTCAAATAATCGTTAAAATCAACAGTCCTGAACTTTCCCTGCTCGTATTCCTTCCACGCTTCTTCAGTTCTTCTAGCAAACTCAATATCCTCTGCTAGTTGTTTGGAAAGAGAATCTGCTTTTTTGAGAATAATTCTTTCTTTATCCTTAATCATCAACACCTTTTGCCCTGCAGGATATTACTTTCTCATCTCAGAGGGGATTACTATCTGTCCTTTAGTGCTTACAGTCTCTATGGCAATTATTTCCATAAAGCTGGTAAGCCATAACTTACTTATGAGGATTGCTATGAGGATTGCAGGATTCGGAAAGTAAACAAAGAGAACAGACCAGATGCATTTATATACTGAAAAACTCTTTTATCACATATGTCAGAAATAGAGCATCTTACGAGGGATTTGCACGACCTAAAGCAAGAAGTGGCAATCATACGTCATATCTTATCAGAGGAAGGAAAGCCTTTTGAAAAAGTGATTAAGCAGCTTAATGATGCGCGAGCAACCCCTGACAGCGAATACATCTCTCATAAAGACCTAAAGAAAAAGCTATTGCGATGACTTATGAAATAATTTGGCATCCTGTTGCAGCTAAAAATCTCGAAAGCCTGCCACACCATGATGCTACACGAGTTTTGAAGAAATTCGACGAATTATCCGAGAATCCGTTCAGATTCTTAGAGCATTTTGAAGGTGGTGGCTACAAATTCCGCGTTGGAAATTACAGGGCAATAATTGATGTTGATTTTGAAAGAAAGCTCCTCAAAGTCAGAGTGTTTGACAAACGAGAACGAATTTATTAGTAGGGTACACTAAGCAGAAAAAAGTACGTAGCATATATAAAGCTCGTCATACGCTTAGCACCTTTATTTCAATGCGGATGGCAGGATTCGAACCTGCGAAGGCACTAAGCCACACGGCTCTGAACCGTGCACGTTTGGCCACTTCGCTACATCCGCGAGTATGACGAGCGGATATTCGGAAATTTAGATGCCGATAATCCGCAATACTGTGCATGACTGTGGTGACTTAATAAGTTTTCGCGTAGCTTAGTAATAAGCCATCCATGACTCAATAGGAAGGATAGTGACATTTCTTTTTTAGCAGCTCCTGTGGCTTGGCAGGTATTGAATATATACCACGTTGTTGTCATACTTACCAATTAATATATGTTTGCACTGTGCTTGCAATCATTCGCAGCAGTAGTGTAACAGCCACAAACTGATGTATGACTCTTATCTGGCAAATATACATACCGTATAATAATTTCATAAGGGCCGAAGAACACTACTGTAATTTACAGCAAACAATTAAGCTTACGCTATAAGAATCATCCTTACCTGTGACAAGGAACATTAAGAAGCTGTTCCATCCAGTTGATTAAATTCTTCTCAACATCCGAGGAAGAAACAGCGGCAATAGAAAGTGCGCTCATAGCATCACTGCCATCAATTGACTTGCTGAAAACGCTACCTTTGGGATGCATCATGAAAATTGTCGGCCTGTAAACACACGTATCACCTTCTTTAACAGGAGCATCGGTTATTCCATCTATGGTTTGGCATGGAAACACAATGACAGTTTTGTTTGGACTTGCATGGCGAAACAAGTACAGCCCTGAAGGAACAAATTCAAGATAATATGTCGGGTACCAGTAAAGTCGTAGTTTGTCGTGCTTTTGAACATCGCTGAATTTATCAAAGTGCCCTTCAGGAAGATCAACAATGACTCTTTTGCTAACGGGAATTAATTGCAATAAATGCTGAAATATACTATCAATACCGCTGGCTTTGTAACAAAACTGGTCTCGCGGAGCCCATTTATCAACTACCTGATTGAATAAAGCAATGCTTTCTGCCTGCCACTCTGCAATATTCATAGGAGATAAAAAAAAGCATGCTATTTAAAAAGAAGCTGTTTGTCTGACCAATTTCATTGCGCTTGATTTCCTAAAAACGAGCAAATACTCTGAACTCTTGTCAGAACATATCTTAACTGATTCTGCTAAAAATCATCTGAACGAATGAGACATTTGCCTTGCAGCTCTTGCTAATTCTTGTCTTAAATTAGGTCATAACCTATCAGCAGGTCATGTGCTCTGACTGTGGGTTTAACGCAATTAGCTGTTTTATTGACAGGAGCAATACAATTTGTTGCAGCCGGTTGCAAGCACAACGCAAGCAAAAGGTAAAGGCTTGGTGTGACAATAAAACAAAATACATTCAAATTACCAGTCAAGCCACGAGAACTGAGAGAAAATAACAATACCTCATTTGATTATTATTAGCAGAGCCGGAAAAAGAACCACAACGCATTTGATTATTATTAGCAATTGCCGGGCAAAAACTAATTTATTTAAGTTTAGTATCTGCCAAGCTAGTGCTTTATTTCTTTAAGGAACTTATTTACAGGAAGGCAATTCAGAACGTTCTTTTTCTCACACCAACCGCGCCTTGCATTAGCAACTCCGTATTCTAAAAAACGCAAATCGTCAATATTATGGCTATCAGTTCCTATTACCAGCTTAACACCCGACTCAATTGCTTTTCTAATCATTCCGAAATCAAGATCTGTTCTTTCAGGATAAGCATTTATTTCCAAAGCAGTGCTTGTCTGAACTGCCTTTTCGCATATTTTGCTGAAATCAATAGCATAACCATCCCTTTTAAATATGACTCTGCCTGTCGGGTGACCGATGCAGTGAACAAACGGGTTCTCCATTGCACGACATATGCGTTTTGTCATTTCCTCTTTGCTCATAGTGAATGCTCTATGAACAGAAGCAATACAAAAATCCAGTTGTTTAAGCACGCTTGCTTCGCACTCAATTCTTCCTTCCTTATCCATATCAACCTCAAGCCCTTTCAGTATAGTAATAGAATTCTTTTTTCTCGCGCTGTCAATTGCTTTGGAATACCTCTGAAATCTCTTTGCATCAAGAGCATTAGCAATTTTTAGCTTTCCATAATGGTCAGTAATTGCAATATATTGAAGACACTTTCCTGCTCGCGCAGCCATTTCTTCAACAGTGTTATTCCCATCTGAAAAAGTAGTATGCATCTGAATGTCTGCTTTAATATCCTGCATCGTAATTATTTCCGGCAGTTTGCATTTTTGTGCGGTTTCTATTTCCCCACGAGCTTCTCGCAATTCCGGCTCAATGTATTGCATTCCGAGAGTTTTGTACAACTCTTCTTCAGTCCTCCCTGCAATGAACTTTCCTGTTTTTCTACTAAAAAGCCCGTATTCTGAAAGCTTGTAGCCCTTTTGAATCGCTATCTTTCTTAGAGCAATATTGTGCTCTTTACTTCCAATAAAATAATTCATTGCTGCACCATATGATTTTTTAGGAATTACGCGCAAATCACATGCTATTCCCTCATTGAGGAAAACGCTTGCTTTCGTAGGACCCTTTGCAATAACCTCCTTTACATTAGCCATAGAACAAAACGCATCAATCACTGTAGAAGAACTGCTTATTGCAAGAATGTCAATATCTTTTACTGTTTCTTTACGCCTTCTCACACTTCCAGCAATATCCACCGTTTCCACTCCTTCAACTGTTTTCAGTGCATTAGCAAGCATTTCTGCTATTGGCACGGCTTCTGACAGAAGTATGCGCTCTCCTTTTCTTTTTAGAATGTCTAAACCCTTCAGAATGTTCTGCTCGCTTTTTTCGCCAAAACCAGAAACCGCACACACCTTATGCTGTTCAATAGCATTACGCAAATTACTTATACTTTTTATTTTCAACTGTTTGTAAAGAACCTGTGCTTTTCGTGCACCCAAACCGGGAATGTTCATCAATTCAAGAAGCCCTTTTGGCATTTTTCTCTGCAATTCACTATATTCGCGCATTCTTCCTGTTTTTATGTATTCTTCAATCTTTTTTGCAATCGCTTTTCCTACCCCCGGAATTTCCTGAAGGGCCCGGAGTCCTTTTTCATTATACATCTCACCTAAATCTCTTCCTAAACCAGAAATGTTCATTGCTGCCCTGCGGTAAGCCACTGGCTTCCACAGTATCTTAAGAAAATCAAGAATATCTGCCATTTCATAAAACATTGCAGAAATTTGCTTGTTCATAGCCAAAGAGTGGCTTCAGAATATATAAACGTTACATCATTACAGTAAAGTAAAGATTCCACTGTTTAAGGACTGTGCTTGCGAAGAATGCAAAAAACCACCGTATTGTTTTTAAAGTATCTGTTCATTCATAGAACATAATGAAATATCAAAGAATTGCTGAGGCCACAATTGAAATCCTCCCTGATGGAACGCCCATAATAGAGATGTTAATGGCAATAGCCAAAATATCATATGACACAGCAACTCCAAGAGGACTTGGCCGTTTACAACCATTCCAAACACCAAGTCTAGAATTGTGTCTAGAGAAATATATAAGACATAAAGGTGAAACGCCCGTAATGTTATTGATGGACTATATTGCTGGAAGGGATTGCCGAACAAAAGTCTTTCAAGGAAAAGATGCAAAATGGTATTTAGATGCTTACGCTTTTCAACAAAGAAAAGTCACATCTGAAGAATTTATCCAAAGAATTATAAGAGACCCTGCAGAAGCATTCTTAGATAAGGTCATTCAAGAGATAAATAGAACGAAAAAAGCATAGTGGAAAAAATAGTCAAACACTGATCTCAAATGCTTTTATCTTTCTGTGAAGGGTTTCAAACCGTATTCCTATTGCTCTTGCTGTCTGACTTATATTGTTATTGTTCTCCTTCAATGCCTGTGCAATAAACCGCTTTTCCCATTCTTTTTCAGCAATATCAAGCTCCCATTCCTCTGGAAGTTCTTTTGCAATCTGTCTGCTGAGATCAGGGATTTTTTCATACAGCGTACGAAACCGTGATGGATGAATTGCCGGCTTGTATTGCTCAACAGTCTGCTGTATTGCTTCCTTGACAAGCCCTTCCTGCTCATAGCTCTTTGCAGGATGCTCACGTAACTCATCTGCATCAATGCCTAAATTCTTAATCAACCTGTGAATGGTCTCCCTTTTCAGTCCTGCAACACTGGCTGCTTCAGACACGTTACCAAGATGTTTCTGCAACAGCGCAGAAAGAAATTCTTTTCTGAAATCCTTTCTTGCTTCTTTGAAACTTTTTGAAGTATCAACAGGAAAACTTATCAATGGTTTTTTTAGTCTGTCAGAAACATCCTGCTCAAGCTCATTTAAATGAATACCTATATACTTCTGCACTGCACTGCTGACTAATGGCTTCACCCTTGCTTCAACTGCTTTTTCAAGCTTCATTGGCGTTTTGAATAGCAGGAGGTATTTATTCATTACTGTTCACAACCCCATTAAAATATCATGCCGGCGTTTTCTTTCAACTCATGCTAAAAACACACTGAGTGAGTTTACTTCAGGACAATTATGTTGGTCATTCCTCTTCTTTTTCTCTCAAGAATTTCCTTTGATTCTAGCTTGTCAAGTATTCTGCTTATTTTTACTTTCCCCCATTGCGTTTCTTTTATAAGCTCGCCTTGGTATGCACTTCCTTGTTTGGCTTTTATTAGCTCATAAACCATTTTTTCTTCATCATCTAGTGTTGATATGTCAATGTTTTTGAAGTGTTTTTCAGTTTTTGCAGGAATGTAAGCAATATAGCCGCCAAGCCCCAGCATCGCGAATACAATGACATAAGCAAGTATTATCACCCATGAAAAACTGCTTTTGTGCACAGGACACTCCTTCATATCATGGTCTGTTTCGTAGAATTTCTCGCAAAGCACTGTTGATTTTGAGTCGTTGTCTATCTTAATTGCTGTCAAAAGCACTATGAGCAGGGCTGCTATTCCGATAATTGCATACCCTGTCTTCTTGTTTTCAAACATGATATTACCTCATAATTAAGATTTATAAAGGTTTGCAGTTTTTGTAACAGTTTGCGAAATTATTAAATAGCTGTTTGATTATACCCTTCACATGAACTACCGCTTTCTGGAAGATGTGGCAATTGCAGATATTGCATTTGAGGCATTCGGAAGAACTATTGAGATGCTTTTCAGGAATTGTGCAATTGCAACAGAAGCAGTTCAGTGTGATGTTAAAAACCTGAAAAAGAAAATAACCAAGGAGTTTGAGGTAAAAGGAAAAAACGAAAAAGAATTACTGTATAACTTCCTTGAGGAACTGATATACTACAAAGATGCAGAAGGGCTGTTGTTTTCTTCATTCAAGATTAGCATTGTTAAGAAAGGAGAATTGCATTTGAATGCAGTATGCAAGGGCCAGGAAGTAAATAGCAAAACACGGGTGTTTACTGATGTCAAGGCAGTAACCCACCACATGTTTGAACTTTCAAAAAAAGAAAAACAATGGTATGCTCGCGTCGTGCTTGACATATAAGCTTTTAAACCAGCAAATTATGAATTGCCCATGGTTCCTTCAGAACTAAAAAAGATATCAGATGTTGTATGGGAGCTTCCACGCCACTGGAAAGGTAAGGACATGCTTGTTCCGGCAAGATTTATTGCTAATGACGCCCTGATAAAAAACATGGATGACGGAGTTTTCGAGCAAGCAACAAATGCTGCCTGCCTTCCCGGAATAGTTGAGCACGCATTATGCATGCCTGATGCTCATTGGGGTTATGGTTTTCCTGTTGGCGGAGTGGCTGCTTTTGATGCAGAATCAGGAATTATAAGCCCCGGAGCAATAGGTTTTGACATAAATTGCGGCATGTCTTTACAAGTTACTAATCTTACAGCAAAAGATGTCATGCCAAAAATTAAAGAGTTAATGGATCTGTTGTTCAAAAGAGTTCCTTCAGGCGTTGGAAGCAAGGGATTCCTTTCATTGTCACAACAGGATTTTAAAAGAGTAATGCTGGAAGGCGCTAAATGGTGTGTAAGAAACGGGTACGCATGGGATGAAGACCTTGAAAGAATTGAAGCAAATGGAAGAATTCAGCAAGCAGACCCTTCATGTGTTACAGACAAAGCAATATCCCGAGGAATCAACCAGCTCGGAACATTAGGAAGCGGAAATCACTATCTTGAGGTTCAACTGGCAAAATCAAGCATGATTTTTGATACACGTATCGCAAAAAAATTCGGCATAATTCACGGAGACCAAGTCGTTATAATGGTGCATTGCGGTTCGAGGGGCTTTGGTCATCAGGTTGCAACAGATAACATCAAGGAGTTCATTGAAGCAATGAAAGTTTACAAAATAAAAGTAAATGACAGAGAACTTGCCTGCGCGCCATTCAACAGCAAAGAAGGACAAAAATACTACAAAGCAATGGCTTGTGCTGCTAACAGTGCATTTGCCAACAGACAGATAATAAGGCACAGAATTAGAGAATGCTTTGCAGAAATCTTCAAAACAAGCGCTGAAAAATTAGGAATGCATCTCGTGTATGACGTGGCGCATAATATTGCAAAAATAGAAGAGCACGTTGTTAATGGAAAAAAGACATCCTTGATTGTCCACAGAAAAGGTGCAACAAGAGCTTTTCCTCCGGGCCATCCTGAACTTGCTAATATTTTCCAGTCAACAGGGCAACCAGTTATTATTGGAGGAAGCATGGAAACAGGAAGTTACCTTCTTGTCGGCACTGAAGGAAGCATGAAAAACACCTTTGGAAGCACTGCCCATGGTTCTGGCAGAACAATGTCAAGAACAAAAGCAAAGAATCTCGTGAAAGGCGAAAAACTCCTTAAAAGCATGCTTGAACGAGGCATCTACGTCAAAACCGGCTCTTATTCTGGCGTTGCAGAAGAAGCAGGCATGGCTTACAAAAACATTTCAGAAGTTGTTGACACAACTGAAAAGGCAGGCATATCAAAAAAGATAGTCGGGTTAGTCCCTATTGGAAATATTAAAGGCTGAACAGCACCCCTAAAAATAACAGAAGTTAACAGAGTATTTGCCCCACAACCCTTGCTGAGTCCTATCTTAAATGAGGTTATAACTTATCAGCAGCTCATGCGCTCTGACTGTGAACTTTAATGTGCTCAACTGTTTATTTGTCTTGAGAAATACTATTTGTTGCAGCCGGTTGCGAGCGCATTGTAATGGCTTGGTGTGGCAACAAAACAAAATACCTTCAAACTACTCATCAAGCCACAAGGGCTGTGGAAAAATAACAACCTCTTCTTTGATATGTCGGAAATTGCTCTTGACGCAAACTACTGACTTCAGTCCATAGTAAGGACGAGCAATTTCCGAGCATGCTCAAGAACCACTTAATGCAATCCTTCTTTAGCAGGTGGTTCTTGACAAGTATTAGCAGTTTCAATGTTACAGAGAATACAACAAGCAGAGATGGTGCTCATGAATTTATTAAAATATACACACTGCTAAGCGAACAATTAAAACAATAAGCCAAGAGATCTTGTTCTGTGCATCACCATATAGAGACAAAGAATACTGTGCTGAATGGCGACTTTTTTAAAACAACTGAATACTCCGGTGCAATGACGTTCACTCTTGAAAAACTCATGAAGCGTGTAAAATCAGAACTCTCAAAACCAAATCTGCCTGATTGGGATGTTATTTTTGCTAACATGCGGATTTCAGGGCTGCTTTATCAGAATATTCGCTGGCACCAGCTAAAAGGCATTGCAGGCGAAGCATACATGATTCAATGGCTTGAAGGATTTTCTTGGAATCATTTAAGAGTGACTCTTTTTCCAGAACCAGCAAGCATACCTGAAAATTATTACATCATCAAAAAGGGCTGGCGCACTATAATCAACTACCCTCATCAAAAACAAGTGGAGTTAGACGGAATTGTTGAGGTTGATTCTTATAGAATATTCTGCGAGATAAAAACAGGCGAATGCAGAGATTATCCTGACCTATTAAGAAAAATAGCTGAGAAAGAGCGTGTTGGAAAACAAGTGTTTTGTGCACCAACAAAGAACGTGCCATGGGTTTTATTGCTAAACAAAGATGAATACTCTCAAAGAAACGGAGCTTTGGAAGAATGGGAAAATGCTGTGCGCATAGTTGTTCCAATGTATGCTGGCAGAAGCCAGTTTGACAGTGATTTGCGCAATGAATGCAAAAAACGAAATGTAACATTTTTAATGTGAAGAATAATCAATGAATAAAATGGCAGTATACACACGAACAGGAGACAATGGGGAGACATCATTGTATGGAGGCATTAGAGTAAGCAAAACATCTCCAATAATTCATGCTATTGGCACAATTGACGAACTGAACAGCAGCATAGGAATTGCAAGGTCTTTCTGCACAGACAAAAAAATTGACACAATTCTTGAGAAAATACAAAACCAGCTTTTTAATGCGCAAGCACAACTGGCAAAAGGAAGCAATGTTCGCGTTGATATCCCAAAGATTGAACTAAAGCACATTGTTGAGATTGAACAAATTATTGACGGGTATGAGAAAAAACTACCAAAACAATCCTCATTCATTCTACCTGCAGGAACAAAGCAAGCAACGTTACTGCATTTAGCAAGAACAATATGCAGAAGAGCAGAAAGAATCGCCTTCAGTGCAGCTGTTAAAGGGATTTTACCGCAATACTTAAATAGGGTTAGCACCTTGTTATTTATACTCGCAAGAGCATCTAATAAGAAGGATGTGGGGGTAAAATATGAATAAATGCGACATTTGTGGCATAGACGGAGCAACGTATAAGATGAAAAATCCTGAAGGAGACAATGTTTTCTTGTGCGAAACATGTCATGAAAGCTGCGGCGAAGAATACGAAGACGCGTAACCCTTTTAAAGCACTCGCTACTACTAATACACATGGGGGAAATATATAATATCAAAATAACACTGGCAGAAGCATGGATGTATTCTCCGAAAAACACGTGTGTGCGCTTGCACTATCCGAAATCTCCAGAAGTTTTAACACAACGACTTCCGCCAAATCTTGAATTTGGAATACGCACCCTGGAAGGGCTTATGGAAGGAAGGGTTATGCGTATCGGCACTCGTGCTCAGCCAATCAGACCTGTATCATCTGGCGTTTTTCCATTGTTTAAAGAGGAAACTAAAGGAACAATATTCTGCCACAGAAGAGGAATTAGCGCTCCAACTCACAAGATGTATCACAGTGCCTGCCTCGGGTTTACAAACTCAGAAGATGGCGTGTATTCTTCAGAAGGAATAATGCGAACTGCATTAAGGGAATGGAGTGAAGAACAGTTGTTAGTAACAAAAGAATCAGCAGGAAAAAAACCATGGCTGTTAGTCACCACAAACACCAAGCAGTATGTTGAACAAACAGTCGCTCGTCTGGAAATGGATATTGCAGGATACAGGGAAGAACATGCAGACTTTCTACAGGGAGTAGATTATTTAAAAGTAAATACAAATGGAAAAACATGCTTGTTTTGTACTTCTGGCTTTATTGAAATGCTTTGGGAAAGCTTGACAGGAATAAACTTATTGCAAATACTTCATTTTCCAAACGTTAGCAGCGAAGAAATAGTCCCTCTTGATACAGAATTCCGGCTCAAGAACAACACGCCAGAGCACTTGAATCTTGAGGTTTATCAAATTCCTTTTTCAGAAGTGTCAGGAAAAAGATTTGGAACACCATTAAAAAATTTTGAAGTCAGACAGGTAAGATTTGAAAAAGGCGTGCCTGTTTTCTACACACCTGAATATTCGCAACCTTATTACTCAGTTGAAGGTCTTTTTGTTAAACACCCGCACGTTTGGGCACCTGAAGACGCAATTTGCAGAATTCTTTGTGCATTAAACGTCCCTATTGGTATAAAAGAAAAAACCACAACTAACTGGCTGGAAATAGAACACTGGAAGGAAAAAACCATCCTTGAACAAGGACATGCAGGACTACTGGCTGAAGATGTGCTAATTAAATAAAACAAACTCTCCACTCGCAGCTATACCTGCTGCAAGCTGCAGGATATTAAACCCTATTTTGCAATAACCACTTCTTCTTTGACACGTATTAGCAGGTGCGGGAAAATAACAAAGTTGTAGCTTTTTAACTACAACCGATGGAGTTGCCGCAGTTGAGACATTTGTAGCATGTTGCGTTCCTTACTGTAATATGACCGCATATATTACAGGCAGGCGCATCCCCCATCATGTTTGCGAATTGCTGATTCACTGTTTTTGCTGAGTCTGCCTGCTTCAGTGTTTGCTGCTGGGGCATCTGCAGAAAATCTGTTCTTCCGAGGTATTCTGCTCCAATAATACGGAATATAAAGTCAACAACAGACGTGCACGTCTTTATTTGAGGATGGTCTGTGAAGCCCATTGGCTCAAATCTTTGGAAGGTAAATTTGTTTACATATTTTTCCAAAGGCACACCGTGCTGCAATCCTATACTTACTGCTATTGCTAAACAATTCATTATTGAACGCATTGTAGCTCCTTCTTTGTACAGGTCAAGGAATACTTCACCCAGCCGGCCATCAGGATATTCTCCTGTTCGTACGAATATTTTTTGTCCTGCTACCTTATATCCATAGGTGTAGCCCTTTCGTTTTTTAGGAAGATCTTCCTCTCGCCCTCTGTTGTGTAGTGGTTCTTCTTGTTTTGTTCCTGAACTTAATGGCTGTGATGCTTTGCATCCATCCCTGTATATAGAGATTGCTTTCAGTCCTAACTTCCATGCGTCCATATAGCCAGAGTATATTTCCTCTACTGTTGTTTCGGCTGGCATGTTTACTGTTTTGCTTATTGCTCCTGAAATGAATGGTTGAACTGCTGCCATCATCCTTATATGACCTAATGGCGCTATGAATCTTTTGCCTATTCCACACTTGTTTGCGCAATCAAATACAGAATAATGCTCTTCTTTAACGTGTGGAGCTCCTTCTATTGTTTGCGCCCCTCCTACGTACACACTTGCTTGTTTGATTTGTTCCTCGCTCAGCCCTTTTTCTTTCAGTGCTTTAGGATTGATGTGAGGCGTCCATTCATCTATACTCTTGTTTTTTGATACGTATTCCTGTGTTTCTTTTATTTGTTCTTCAGTAAGCCCCAGTGTTTTTAATTGTTCAGGGCTTACAAATGGCGCATTGTCCAGTGTTCCTTTTCCAAGCAGGTAAGTTAGTATTTCTGCTGTCTGTTCTTCAGTATAGCCGAGATTTTTTATTGCCAACGACGTGCTCTTGTTTACTATTTTGAAGTAGCCGCCTCCTGCAAGCTTTTTCCATTTAACAAGGGAAAATTCTGGCTCAACGCCTGTTGTGTCACAATCCATTAACAGCCCTATTGTTCCTGTTGGTGCTATGACTGTTGCCTGCGCATTTCTGAAGCCATGCTTCTCTCCAAGCGCAATTGCTTCATCCCACGACTCTCTTGCTGCTTTTAGTAACTCTTCAGGGCATATTTTTATGTCTATTGCATATGCAGCATCTCTGTGCTTGTTCATAACTTTAAGGAACGGCTGTGCATTCTTTTCATAGCCATTAAATGCGCCCACTATCTCAGCCATTTCTGCGCTTGTTTTGTAACCGTGCCCTGTCATGATTGCAGTGATTGCTGCTGCAATGCTACGTCCTTTCTCACTGTCATAAGGTATTCCGTTTATCATCAAATACGTGCCTAAGTTGGCATACCCCAGTCCTAAAGGCCTGTATTCATGAGTGTTTTGTGCTATTTGCTTTGTCGGATAGCTGCTTAAATCAACAAGAATCTCCTGCGCTACGAATACAATTCTTGCAGTGTGCTTGAATGCCGAAATGTCTAACTGATTGTTTTCTTTTGTGTGCTTCATTATATTTATGCTTGCAAGATTGCACGCGCTGTCATCTAAGAACATGTATTCTGAGCAAGGATTACTTGCGTTTATTCTCCCAGTATTTGGGCATGGGTGCCAATCGTTTATTGTTGTATCAAACTGCAGTCCAGGATCTGCGCACTCCCAGGCAGCTTGACATATTTTGTTGAAAAGTTCTTTTGCACGATATTCTTTTGCTACTTTTCCTGTTGTGCGTTCTATTGTTCTGAATGAGCTATCTGAAACAACTGCCTGCATGAATGCCTCTGTCAATCTTACGCTGTTGTTGCTGTTCTGACCAGACACTGTTTTGTACGCTTCTCCATTGAAGTCTGAAGGATAGCCAGCTTTAATGAGTATTTTTGCTTTCTTCTCTTCTCTTGCTTTCCACTCAATAAAGTCTTCTATTTCCGGATGCTCTACATCCAGTATAACCATTTTTGCAGCTCTTCTTGTTGTGCCCCCGCTTTTTATGCTTCCTGCTCCTTTGTCAAATACTTCCAAGAAACTCATAAGTCCTGAACTTTGGCCGCCTCCTGATAGTTTTTCTCCTTTTGCCCTTAGTTTTGAAAAATTTGTTCCTGTTCCTGAACCATACTTGAATAATCTCGCTTCACTTTTTACGAGCTCAAATATTGTTGAAAGATCATCTGTTACGCTTTGTATGAAGCAAGCACTACACTGAGGTCTTGAATACCCATCAATTACTTGAGTGATTTTTTCTTTCTGGAAATCCCATGCATAACTCTCGCTTGTTCCTTTTATTCCATACTCTGAGTATAGCCCGCAATTAAACCATACAGGACTATTAAACGCTGCTTTCTGCGTTATTAGTATGTGCAATAATTCACTTTCAAATGCCTTTGCGTCATTTTCTGTTGCAAAGTAGCCCTGCTCTTTTCCAAAATTGCTTATAGTGTGTGCTATTCTCCACACTAATTGTTTTGCTGATGTTTCAGAACCACCGTTTACGCCTGCTTTTCTAAAGTATTTACTTGCGATTATATCTGTAGCAAGCTGCGACCATGTCTTAGGAACTTCTACATCTTTCATTTCAAAAACAATCCTGCCATCTGGCTCTGTAATTGCTGAAGTTCTTTTTGTATACTCAATAACCTCAAGAGGGTTCCTCTCGTCTGTAAATTCTTTTTTTATTACTAGCCCTTTATGCTTTAGCTGCGACTTTTGTTCCATTTTTTATACCTCGCTTGAGTTCTGTTATTGTTTTTAAAAACTGTGTTGGATCTTTGAACTTCTGATATACTGATGCAAATCTGACATAGGCAACTTCGTCCATGCTTTTCAGCCCATCCATTACAAATTCTCCTACAATCCTGCTCTTGATTTCAGTTTTGTTGAGCGCCAAAAGCTTACTTTCTACTTTATCAACTGCTCTTTCAATACGTTCATTGCTAATCCCTCTTTTTTCAAGAGCAAGCTGCAATCCTTTCAGTATTTTGTCCCGATTATACGCCTCATATGTTCCATCCCGCTTTATTATTGTAATTTCTGTCTTCACAATTTTTTCGTAGGTCGTCCATCTTTTTTGGCATGTGAGACATTCCCTTCTTCTTCGTATTTCATTATCAGGAGTTCTTCTGCTTTCCAGAACCTTTGTTTTGTCTTTGAGACAGTACGGGCATTTCATGGCACTTTATCGTCGGAAACACCATATGTGGCGGTATTATTTTTCCCGACGACACTATGCCACTAGCCGAACTTCCTTATAAACTTTCCGATTTTTGAGCCCAGTAGAAAAGTTAAATAATCCAAGCAGCTGCGAATAATCATTTACAAATGTTTTATTGTTGTCCTACCGCCCTCTCAAAAAAAATAAGAGTGCAAGATGATGATGCTTTCCACAGCCCTTCATAAAAAGGATAAGAGTGTAAGATGATACTACGTTTCTGCAGCACTTGTGGCTTGGCTCATGATTTGAACGTATCTTTTCTTGTCGTCACACCAAGCCCTTACCATGTGCTTGCGTTGTGTTTGCAACAGGGTGCAACAAATTGTATTGCTCTTGTCAATAAAACTGCTAATTGCGTTAAAGTTCACAGTCAAAGCACAAGCGCTGCTGATAAATAATAATCTAATTTAAGATAAGAACTAGCAAGATTAATAAATAATGCCTGACTAAATGAAACATGCCGAATATATTGATAGCAGATGATGACGTATCAAACAGAAGCTTATTAAGAACAATTGCTGAAAGAGTTGGCAAAGCAATCGAAGTAAGTAACGGAGAAGAAGCAATCGCAGTGATGAAAAAACAAAAGATTTCATTAGTGCTTGCAGACAATATAATGCAGCCAACAGGTGGAGAAGAAGTGGCAGAGGTAGCAATGAAAGCCAGAATGCCCTACCTAATAATAACTGCAACACCAGATTCAGTATCAGAAAGACATAAAAAACATACAGTAGCAAAACCATGCAGTGCAACAGAACTTGAAAAGAAAATATACGAAAGAAGCCACCCCTGCGCTTTTGCAATGTATTACACACAAGCTTAAAAACAGGAATAACCTATTCCAATAAATGAAGCAGAAATTTTACATAATAGAGCTAACCTATAAAATAGAAAACAATAAAGCAGTAATAATAATCTACGGAAGAACACAAACAGGAGAAAGCATAATCCTCAAAGACAGAAATTTTGAACCATACTTTTACGTGCTGTCAGCAGACGAAAGAATAGAACACATTGCAAAAGAAAACCACAAAGTCGTAAAAACAGAAACAATAACAAAAAAACTAATAGAAAAACAGGTAACAGCAACAAAAGTATTCGTGAACCTTCCATCAGCAGTTCCAGAACTAAGAGAGGAAGCAAAGAAATACGGACAAACACTTGAGGACGACATATTATTTGTTAGAAGATACCTTATTGACAAAGAAATAACCCCATTAACACTATTAGAAGCAGAAACAGAAAACAACGAAATAATAAGCATAAAAAAAGCAGACGAAGAACCAATAAAACCAAAAACAATAGCAATAGACATAGAAACATACACGCCACAAGGAAGCTTTGAAATAAGCTACGAAAACCCCATCATAACAATTGCACTGCACGGAGACAACTTCCAAAAACTTCTGACATGGAAAAAAACAAACATTCAACAGGCAGAAACACTTACAACAGAAAAAGAAATGCTTGAAAAACTCGCACAATTAATAAAACAATACCAGCCAGACTTTATTATCGGCTACAACAGCGACAGCTTTGACATGCCATACATAATTGCAAGAGCAAAAAAACTCAAAGCAAAAATAAACATAGGAAAAGACAACACCGACCCGGAAATAACAGGAAAAACCCACAAGGAATGCAAAATAACAGGAATAAGCCACATTGACATACTACGCTTCGTAAGAAGAGTCCTCGGAATGACAATGAAAACAGACAGCTTCACCCTAGAAGCAGTAGCAAGCGAACTACTAGGCGAACACAAACACGACTTCCCATACGAACAAATAGGACCTGCATGGGATTCAGGAAACATAAAGGAACTGGCAGAATACAACCTCCATGACGCAAAACTAACATACAAAATATTTGAAAAAGCATGGCCTGCACTCCTTGAATTCACAAAAATAGTAGGACTAACACCATTTGACATATCACGGCTGTCATTCTCCCAATTCGTTGAATGGTTCATGGCAAGAAAAGCATTCCAACAAAACGAATTACTACCAAACAAGCCAACATACAAAGAACAAACAAAAAGAATGAACTTCCAAGCAAAAGGAGCGCTCGTGTTTGAACCAAAACAAGGCGTTTACAAAGACATAATCGTATTTGACTACAGAAGCTTATACCCGAGCATAATTGCCTCAGCAAACATAAGCCCCGGAACACTAAACTGCGAATGCTGCAATGAAAAAGTGCCAGAACTAAACATACACTTCTGCAAGAAAAAGAACGGATTCATAAGCACAATCATAAAAGAAATAATATCCTACAGAACAAGCATCAAAAAACAACTAAAAACAAACAACGACCCATTACTTGAAGCAAGAGTGTATGCCCTGAAAGTGCTGCTCAACAGCTTCTACGGCTACATGGGATTTGCAGCAGCAAGATGGTACAGCGCAGAAAGCGTAGAAGCAACAACAAGCTACGCAAGACACTACATATCCCAAGTCAAAGACAAAGCAACAAAAAGCGGATTTAAAGTAATCTACGGCGACACAGACTCAGTATTCATAACACTTGAAGAAAAAACAACAAGTGATGCAAACAAACTGCTTGAACAAATCAACAAAGAACTACCAAAACCAATGGAACTAGAAATGGAAGGACACTACTTATCAGGAATATTCGTAAGCACAAAAGGAACAACAACAGGAGCAAAAAAAAGATACGCATTATTAAAAGAAAACGGTGAACTGAAAATAAGAGGATTTGAAACAATACGAAGAAACACTGCAATTATAGCCAAAAAAACACAAGAACAACTAATAAGAATAGTCCTACAAGAAGGAAACTCACAAAAAGCAATTTCGTTAATCAAAGAAACAATAAAAAAACTAAGAAAAAACGAAGTAGCTGTCAAAGACGTCATAATAACAACACAAATACAAAAAGAAACAAGCAAATACGACAGCGTAGGTCCCCACGTAGCAGCTGCAAAACTCCTTGAAAACAAAGGCATCAAAATCAGCAAAGGAATGATAATCAGCTACATAATAGGCAGAGGAACAGGAAGAATAAGAGACAGAGTAATTCTACCAAAAGAAGCAAAACAAACAGACTACGACGGAGAATACTACATAACAAACTCCTTACTCCCGGCAGTAGAAAATATACTAAACGCAATAGGCATAAACCTTTCAGACGTCATAAATGAAGGACAAAAAGGATTAGGAGAGTATTAAAAAATAAAAAAAATCACGAGCGATGACAGCCGTGATACTCTGAAATAGCATTTGCAGTGCTTACAGCGTGCAAATCATTCAAAACAGAATGTTTCTGAACAGCAACCTCTACATCAGCAAACATTCCACGCTGATCAGCAACAACAAAACACTCCAGCGAATACACACCTAAAACACTACATTTATTCCCACACACGTTTTCTGCTACATTTTCCAACCGCATTTTCATCACCTCCTAACTATAGTCAGGACAGGGAGTTTCATGACATGGCGCACCAGGACGACTTACACGGCGAGAAACATAATTCCCGCAAGGATGTGCAACACAATCGCACAATCTCCCTTTTTTGCTTTTATCTTTTTTGCCTTCGCAACTGCAGTTATCATAACACCTGCAAATATAGTCACACTTACAATGAGAATTGCAACTACGGAAAGTCCTATCCTCATCCAAAGAACGCTTCCCACCAAGAGGAATAACAACAAACACACTAACACCAGACTCACCAATGCCAATATCAATATCCTCAAGCAGTAACATTCCTTTCACCTCCTAACGATAATCCGGACAGCAATGACGAGTACAAATACAAGCGCAAACTTCAGAACAATAGTCACTACACGTATCACTAACGCAATAACACCCTTTCTCCTTTTTGCTATTGCAATCACACGTTCCATGATCCTTACAAATAGGATTACACTTACAATGAGAATTGCACCTACGGAAAGTCCTATCCTCATCCAAAGAACGCTTCCCACCAAGAGGAATAACAGCAAACACACTAACACCAGACTCACCAATGCCAATATCAATATCCTCAAGCCGTAAGTTGTTTGTTGTCATGATTGCGCCTACTTGCAAGCAATTTAATCTCATAAACCATCAAATCTTGGTTTATGCCACAACGCTTGTTGTTGCGAGTATCATAAAGCCCTCCTGAAGCAGAATACACTTTAGCAAGGCAATCACCAGCGCACGTAAATTTAGCAATACAGTCAGCACAATAAGGCATTTTGTCAATAGTTCGCTCGCTCAAACGAGCTATCTTTTCCTTATCAAACACAAAACCGTCATTAGCATCATATGTTCCAATGAAAAAAACATTTGAACGAGGATCACTCTTCCTGCAAACCTCCAAACATGAGGTTACATCACCTGTAGGAACAACAAAAAAGTTTCTTCCAACAGCCCCACAAAAGGCAGTTGTAAACTCATGCAGACGACAGGCAGAATAATCAACACCTACACCGAGTTCCTCTCCCACCTTACGCGCTTCAATAGCATACTTTACAAAATCACTACTACTAGGAGCTTTTGCACCAGTAGTAAAACAACGCCCTGTCTCTGCCAACGGCTCCAAATGAAAGCTCTTATTAGAAGAAATTTGTTTGAAAAATCTTACAATATCAGACATGTAAAATACAGACTCCCGAGTTATTGTCGCTCTAAGACCATAATCCTTCTTATGCTCCTCAAGATACTTAACAGTTCTCACCACAGCATCAAAAGACGGCTGGCCTCCTGCTTTTGGTCGTTGAGTGTTTTGTATTACCTCAGGCCCATCAAGAGAAATATTCAGGTGACCAATATTCTCAGCAACCCACTCAAGAGTTTCCTGACTAAAAACACCATTAGTAGCACTATTAACCTGTCCTTTCAGTTCATGCTTTGCACACGCGTCTCTAAAATAAGCAACAGACATCTTAACAATAGGGAGAACGCACGCAAGAAGCGGCTCGCCACCACCATGAAAACCCAAAGAAGCATGCTTTGTTTTTAACTTGACAGCATTGTTGATAACCAAATCTATTGCTGCTTTCGCAACATTCCATTCTAAATCTTTCTCTGCATCTAAGCCCGCATTTGCATAACAATAAACACAACGCAAATTACACTTATAAGTTGGCATGAGTGTTACGCTAGTGGGCAAATATTCTCTTTTTCGCCCATTCTCACAAGTAGAAGAAGGAGTTTTCTTTTCCTCGTCAAGAATCCCGCACTCAACTAATGGCTGCAACTGAGGGTGCGTTTCAGAATCAACACCCTCTCTTGCAGCAGACTTTAACGCAGAAACAGTTGCAGAATTAACTTCTGCAACGCACCTGTTCAGAGGAGCATACAAAAGAAAAGAACCATTTTCAGTTGGCAGAACAAACAATTCTTTAACTGGCTTCAGTTTTGCCATAACAAGAGTATATTTGAAAGTAAGATTTATATGTTGGTGGTCGCTTTATGCGACTACTATGAACTCTTTAGGGCTTACAAGCACTGAACAAAAGATTTTCACTGAAATACTTGCAAGAGGAGAAATCTCACTAGGAGAAATAATAAAGCATTTAGGACTGCACAAAGGAACAGTTTACAACAGCATAAGAAGATTACAGGCAAAGGGCTTTGTTGCATTCAGCGAAGGCGCGAATTGCAAAATTTATTCTATCAACCGACTCGCACTCAAAAACCTCCTTGATTCAGAACAAAAAAAACACAATGAAACAGTAAAAAACATTCAGGAATTGCTACGAACGACAGCACAAATAAAACAGGACTCTGCAACAGTGCAGGTATTAACAGGAACAGAAGGATTCAAAACATTCTTCAACGACCTATACCGATGGGGGGCAAACACAAAAAAAGAGTATTTGTTCATGGGAAAAGGCAATGAGATGATAGACTACCTTGGAATGAATTACTACAAAAAAACACAGATTATAAAGAAAAAACTCGGAGTGCAGTGCAGAGTAATTCTGAACGAAACATCAAGAATCCAACCAGTAAGCAAGTATGTTGTCGGAAATGTGAGATATATGAAAATGGACTACAAAAGCCCTGAAAGCACATGGATATACGACAGCAAAGTTGTCATAGTGCTCTGGGACTCAAAACCAATATACACAATAATAATCAGCAGTGATGGATTAGTGAAGAGCTACACAAGCTATTTTGAAAGAATGTGGCTTGATTCAGAAGGCGCAATAATAAAACTAGAATCATTCCACAAAGTAAACGTGAGCGAACATGTTGAAAAAATGCAAAAATCATTTGAAGTATGCGGAATCAACTGCCTAATTCCAGTCCACGAAGGAAGAGCAAACATTATCCGCCTTTTGACAGAAAACGGAAAAGCAAGAATACTTATGGCAGATCCTAAAGGGAAAACCTTCAAAACAAGAATACGGCTAGAAGAAAGAAATATTAAGTCAATGAGCAAAAGCAGAATACTATACGAATGGAAATCAGTCATAGCAAACCTTAAAGACATTCAGACCATCACTGGAAAAAAAATAGAAATAAGAACATACAAAGAACCGATTGACAGACGCATAATGATCATAGACGACAACAAATTCTTTTATTCAGAATACAGCAACACCCCTGCAAAATACGGAAGCTCAGAACCGCACCTGTTTATAGACAAATCACTAAACCAAAAAGGCGCACTAGCAATACGCAAAAGATTTGAAGAATTATGGAAAAAAGCAACACCACTGCAAATATAATCTTTTTACCCACCGCTGCTAATACTTATCAAAGAGCGCGTAATTCTTTTCCCGGACCTGCTAATACTTATAAAAGAAGCTGTTGTTTTTCTACAGCCATTGTGACTTGATGAGTAGTTTAAATGTATCTTGTTTTGTTGTCACACCAAGCCCTTACCATGTGCTTGCGTTGTGTTTGCAACAGGGTGCAACAAATTGTATTGCTCAAGACAAATAAACAGTTGAGCACATTAAAGTTCACAGTCAGAGCACAAGGGCTGTGGGGCAAATGCCTCATTTGCTCAGAGAATTCTTAACAGAAGCTGCAAAGCAAAAACTCCATTTTCCCAAACTTATTCTTGGCAGTGGCAATTATTTTATTTGTTCAGTGTATTTTTGGCATGACAGAGCAGATTTAACACTGCTGAGAATAACGGGAACGTTTAAAAACCACGCATTAATTCTCATTAAAAAGGTTAAAATGAACGACATTCCTGCAAAACCACGCGAATTGGCTTTTGAATTCAATCTTGACACTCTGAAAGATGATCCGACACTACACTCGCTCAAAATAGAAGGTAAAACGATAGAAAAGCAGAGACTTGAAGATGCAATATACCATGACAGGTTCCCATTTAATCGCGATGAGTTTGAACTGTTCGGACTAGGCATATCGGGTATAGAGCGCGTACAAACCCGAATAGGAATATATCAACGAGTTGGAAAACCAACTGTACGGCTAGATACTCTTGGTGGCAGAAGCGGGTATCATCGTATAGCAACATTAGAATATGAGTTACAAGAAGGAAAATGACATGGCAAACAGAAAATTAGACTTTATTGTGGTTCACGTGTCAGATAGAGCGAAACAAGCCACACTAGCCGAATTAGCAAGCGAAACCCACCTAAGAATGATTCAAGAAACCGCAGATGAAATACAAAGCGCAGCCACAAAATCACTAGCAATTACACAAATAGACAATGCCCCAGCCAATGTCACCGGATTAAAAATGACAGGCAAAACATCTGTAGAAAATATTGAAATAACATATACTACTGCTGACGGAGAAACTCATACAAAAGGATACACAAGAAAAGAGTTTTACGCGTTGTAAAGTCTTGAACTGAAAAAAATTAACTCGGCATACCCGGCAGTTCTGGAGGCGGTGCAATAACCTCTCCAAGTTGACAATTATTTGAAACCTTCAACAAAATAACAGGAGGAACCTCAATAAATCCATCCAACGGAATCCTTACATACTGATATGCTTGACTATCAAAGAAGTAAGCCCTACGTATCCTGCAATTACCTGAAATACCACGTAATGAAACTCCAGAAGATAATACACTAGAAAGCATCCTCTCTCTGCTTAGAAAATTCCAGCCCTTATACAATCTAATCTTGTCATAAGCCACCAAATCACTACCAAACAAAGGACCATAATCAATCGTTCCGCTTTTTGCAGCATACACCCACGTGCCTGTGCTTACAAACTCACGAACTTCCTCATCGCTCATATCATCCAGCTCATCACGCTCTGGCTGAGGCCACACCCTCACATAATCCTGCGAAGGAAGCAAACCATAAATCACTTTAATATCCTCAACTAACAAATCTCCTTTCATTCCTTGATTCAAAGGATCAATAAGCCCGGGAACTAAATTCCAGCCATTGAACAATCTAACCTTGAAATGCTCTGGAAAAGGCTTTTCTGGTTCATTAGAAATAACAGACCATTTGGACTCACCATTGAAGTAACCCAATCTTACAGCCCTGCATTTTGCAGCCAAAGGCGTTCTATACACACTTGAATTATACGTATTACCAAACTCATCACCAAACTGAATAAATACCTCATAATCCAAAGGCAAAGCAATTGAAAGATAATGCTCTTTTGGATACCCACTCTGACCACCACCATTATAGCCCTCTCTGAATTTATACTTGAAAAATACATTAATACTGGAAGCAATATCTGAATCTATGGAAATATCAGCCATCGGATACATTGTAAGCTCGCCAACATCAACAATATTCTGACCGGAAACGTTCGTCACAACTTCTTCCGGCAACGCATCAAAACGCGTCTCTCTTAAAGCCATTGAAAACCCATTAAAATTCTTACCGAGCGTGATGTATGCATAATCATAACATCCTCTGAAAAACGACCACGAACCACCAGTATTATCCTCTCTTGATGTATGACCCTCACTAAGCTTGAAATCGCTTGAAACACTAAACTGAAAGTTACCATTCTCATCACTAACAACTTCTGAAGGCGAAAAATTATACGCACTCATTAATTGAGCACCTGCAATCGGCTCACCAGTTAGCTGATCAACTAATCGTCCTTTAATCAAAATCGTGTAAACATCACTTTCTTCACTTTCATTCGCAACATCCACTAATTCTAATTCTTCTACTTCACCAAGCTCATCATTTGAATCAGACAATACCACCACATTATCACCCGGCTGAATACTATCCCGTGTTGTAACAGTTGTGTCAGAACTTGTTGATTCAGAAGAAGACTCATCATGAGACTGCTCTACACTAGTAGTTGTGTCTGTAACAGTAGTATCTGAGCTTGTTGAATCTGAGCTTGTTGAGCCAGTTGTCACTCCTGAACCTGCACTAGACTGTATAACACTATTAAGATTGATATCCTCTATGTCACCAAGCTCATCCAAATCATCTGAAACCATCCCCGTATTGCTTCCAGAGATAAAATAAAAAACCGCAAGAGTGAGTGCTGCAATAACAAAAATACCATATGAGTTTTGCTTTCTCATACTCGCAACCCACACCTACTAGTATATAAAACTATGGCAAGTCAGGCAAGTCAGGAATATCTCCTAAATCATCATCCAACCCTGGAAGAACCGGAGGAGCAATAATATCATAATCTCCTTCATTATCTGCTGAATAAGAATCCTGCGGTAAACCAGGAGGAGATGGAACCGGACTGCTTAAAGGAACTGTTGCAGAAGAAGTTCCAGATGATGCATAATACCCAGCAGATGACCCAGACGGCGTAGATAAAGGTGAAGAAGCACTAGAAGCAGATGACACAGAAGAACCAGCAGATTGCCTTGGAGTGTATTTTGCTGCAGAAGAACTTTTAGTTGGCAGCTTTTGCTGAGCAACGTTAGTTTTTGGCAAAGAAACAGGTTTGGAAACTGGCTTAGACACTGAAACAGAAGAAGAGGTTTTTTTAGAAACACTCTCAACCAAACCCAAATCCTGACCTCTTAGAACAAGAGAGTCCTCAAACTCATCAACTACTGGCTCTGGCTTGAGAAAAGTAAATGCAGAAAACACAGCAAGCATCACAATCACAATCACTCCAACATAAACACCAAGTTTTGGAAAAGGCTTTTTTACAGCAGCTGCAAGAGCAGCATCAACCTCTTTTTGAGGATAATGCGGTGCAAGCGCAGCATGAAGAACATCAGAACTATAGCCCTCTTTCAGCCGCTGCTTAACATATTCCAGCAAAGTATCCATAAATACTCAGCCAGCAGTGGGAGTATATATTTCTTTTCCTTCACAACTATGCAGCCATATCAAGCATTCTATCAGTTACTAACATAAGCCGCAAACCACCTTTTAATACTGCATCATGTATTATTGCATGCGCGTTTTCAAGCTGTGATTTTGAATGCTTAACCTTTTCAGAAAGCTCCCAACTACTCGCACCACTAAGTATGCCAATCACAGTAGTACGATCTTGACTAAACTCAATCACTCCAGAAACAATATCTCCGGGAGAAAGCTCCTTGTTTTTATTCAACAAATCCCGTGCATTTATAGAATGACTTTCTGCCTGAGAAAAAGCAAAAATCTGCCTGCTAACAACATTCACAAGCAAAAAAATAGACTTATGTACTGGCTTGATTAACGCAGTCACAACAGATTTTGAAATACCGACACTATCATCAATTACTAGCATAAACACACGTAAAGCAAGAAGAATAAATAGTTTTCTGTTGAAAACTTCGCAATAGCCCAAAAAAAAAGCAAGTCAAAAGTTTGCCTATGCTAAAATATGCTTGAGTAAATGAACTTATTGCCAAACGGTTCTTATGCTCTGACTGTGAACTTTAATGTGATCAACTGTTTATTTGTCATGAGCAATACCATTTGTTGCACCACTGGAAATAACCTGAGTTGGTACTGCATTTTTCCCATAGCCCTTGCTAATTCTTATCTTAAATGGGGTTATAATTTATCAGCAGCCCTTGTGCTCTTACTGTGAACTTTAATGTGCTCAACTGTTTATTTGTCTTGAGCAATACAATTTGTTGCACCCTGTTGCAAACACAACGCAAGCACATGGTAAGGGCTTGGTGTGA
>JACQMV010000050.1 GCA_016203395.1 Candidatus Woesearchaeota archaeon
CCTGTGCCCAGAAATGTACGCCATTTCTTGGGCTTGAGCATGCCCGGACATTGCTCGTCCGTCAAGAGCAATTTCCGACACGTCAAACCCATTTTTCGTAAATCAAGGGCGAACACACTTCAAATGATGGGTAACCAAAGAAGCACAATAGTTATTACGCGCAGAAATAATCGGCGGCAACAATGAGGAATTCTCATGAGTAATCACGCTTCCATCAAAATGACGAACAATGCCACCACCGCCTGACAAAATTGCTTCAGGAGCGCAAACGTCCCATGCACATGCCTTGTACGCAATGCGAAAGTCAGCAACATTCTCAAGCAACTTCATCATCCTCAAACCCTCACCGCCAGACCTAACAAAACTAGTTGCTCCAATTATCCGCTCAATTCCAGTATCACTGCTGCCGGAACTTATCACAGCAATAAGCGCATCTGAAGAAGACGTACACTTCAAAGGAACAACCTTTTGAGAATTGTCCTTAAACGCCCCAATCTCCGGACCGCCAAAATACAACGTACGATCAATAGGACGATAAACAACACCAACTATCGGAGCACGATTTCCAGCAACCAATCCAATATGCACTGCAAAATCAGGAACACGACGGATAAATTGCTTTGTGCCATCCAACGGGTCAATAACCCATTTTCTCTCAGCAGAAAGAATGCCAGACTCTTCAGAGATAAACCCGTCATCAGGAAATACCTTCTGCAATTCAGAAACAATAAAGCTATTTGATTCCAAATCCGCACAAGTAACAGGCGTGTTGTTCTCCTTTTGCCGAACATCAATATCCCTTCCAAAATAACGCATCAAAATATTGTCTCCTGCCGACCTTGCAATCCTCATCGCGTGTGTAAGCTCTTTTTCGTATCTCATAACAACCAGTATACGAAAGATTAATAAATATATAATGACTATTTGTTATATTATTAATATAACATGGAACGAAAACTAATAAAACAAGGCAGAAATGCTCTGACAGTAACCCTTCCAGCAAAATGGTTAAAAGAAAAAGGACTGAAAAACGGAGACACTGTGCAGATAAACACCAAAAACAAAGAACTGACAATAACAACCAGCGGAGGGGCTGACAACAAAGAAACAACCATAGATACGAAAGGATGGGACCAAAAAATGCTACATCACGTCCTCAACGCCAGATACATAGAAGGATATGACAATATAAGCATATATCACGACAAGAACCAACGCTTCACAGACATACCCGCACACTATCTAGGGATGATAATAGAATCACACTCTGAAGAACATACTGTGCTCAAAAGCACAATAAAAGTTCCTGAAGACACCTTCCAATCCTTGCTTAGAAGAAGCGCGCATATTTTACTAGAATTAGCAAGAATGCTTGAAAGCAAGATAGCTAAAAAAACAACAGACGCGGAAATAAAGGAACAAGAATTTCTTCTTGACTACAACCTGAGATACTGCCTAAGATACCTTAACAAATACGAACAAACAGAGCGCGCGTATAAATATTTCTTACTCTGCGCCACACTAGAATCAGCAGGGGACTACATAAGAAAGATAGCACAACACAATAAAGACAAGAAACTTGCAAGAATAATAATCCACGGAATGGAAGAATACACAAACAACCTATTCAGAAATGACGTTAAGAATACCTACAAGTCACTACGCGAATTCCGCTTACAAATACCCCAAAACACGTTCGTGGAGGGAATCGCCCAATCACTCGCGGAAAACCTATACAATTTCGTCGCATATCTCGCAGAAACAAATCCTACCGCTCCCTGAGCTCAATCAACTTCTTCAACAACGCAGGAATCCACCCAGTAAGAACAAAACCCCTGTAAACAAAAATGCCAGCATAATCACCCAGCGAGATAACCATCACCTTAGGAGACGGCTTGTAAGACAACAAAGCAATTCCATGACTATGCCTAATAATATTCTTGGCAATAATCTTGGCATGAAGCAAAGCATTCTGAGCGGTTTTTTCCTCACGCACTGAACAAGCATCCCCACCACAAAACATATTCGGATAAGAAGAAGTCTGAAGAAATTCATTAACAGAAACATATCCTTTCTCATCCTTTGTTCCTTTGTAAAAAGACGGCTCTGGCTTTATTCCTGCACACCAAAAAACCAAATCTGCGCGTATCTTCCTTCCTTTATCTGTAATAAAAACATCATTAGTCCTATCAACTACGCGCTCTTCAAAAACAATTTCAACATTATGACCTAACAACCACTTCTTTGCATAAGCAGAAGCATTTTCAGGATTACGCTCAATAAGCCGATTAAAAGGATGCACTAAAGTAATCTTAGCGTTACTTTTCTGAGCAAGCTCAGCAGCAACCTCCACACCAATAAGACCGCCACCAACCACTAATACAGAACCAGCTTGAGACAATAAAGAAGAACACTCCAAACATTCCTTGCCTGACTTAACAGTATAAACATCCTGCGCATTTTTAAGAAAAATAGGATAACCAACACCACTACAGATTACAGCATAATCAAAAGGGATTTTATGCTTTTTGGAAACAACAACCGCATTAGACAAAGAAACAACCTTTTCCGGAAGCACCTGCACACCTTTTAAAGAGTCCCTGAACTGACGATTAATACTTGACAAATAGCCCGGAGAAGTCAACACTTTATGAATACTCGGAGTGTATTCAAAATACTCTTTTGAATCAAACAAGGTTACAAAACATTCTTTTTTAAGAAGCTTTGCGCATTCAAACCCGCAAAAACCCCCACCAATAATAGCAACGCGCATGGCTACTTGTTACCGAAATAAAACATCTTATCAATCGCAACATCTTCCGGCTTATACTTCCCCTGCCTAGGATGATCTGCTTTTTCTTCCACTTTAGAGGATTCAACCTTAGAAACCTCAACAGGAGGAACAGCACTCACAGGAGAAACTGGTTGAGGAACAGAAGACAATCTCACAACCTCTTTCTTCAACATTATAATCTCACCAGACAAGCCATCAGTTATTGCACGCAACTCCTGAATCTCTCTCAAGAACTTTTTTTCATGCATTTCCAACAACAAAGAAAGCCGGGCATCATCCATTGATGAAGAAGAGGTCTCAGCCAATTTAACAGGAGCTATTGCCTCTTTCCTGTCCTGCAAAAAAATCTCCTCTGCCTGCTTAAACGCTTCATCACTTGGCAACGAAAAGCCCTTCTGCAAATCCTTTGTCAAAATATTCATTTTTTTCAGTTTTTCAATGTCCATCTTTCACTCCAAGCAAGCCAGCACATTTTTCACAATACCTCTTCTGACCGCTTTGTCCAGCAACGCACTTCTGGCATAAAAACTTACCGCACCAAAAGCACACGCCAACGTTTTCCCGCCTATGAACAACACATCTGTCCATTTCAAAATTTTGAACCAAAATTTTCTTTAATAAACTGCACCATCATCTCATTATTAGCCAACTGATATGATTTAAGCGCAGTAGCAAACAAACCCTGCTTCATACAAGTATCACCTAAAACAGAAAGCATTTCTTTATCGTCAGCCAGCTCAAATGCTTTTGCAGCATAACCAATTTGGCCATCATCCAAACAACGCTTACCAACCTCAATAAGCTTTTCACGATTATTAATAGAAGCAAAAACCTCAACAGCATAATCCCACTTATTCTTCTTGATGCACGCCTCACCAACCTTCACAAGCAAAGCAGGATCGTTCAAAGCACGGAATGCCTTAATGGAATCCTGCAACCTGCCCTCATTTAAACATTTATTCCCTGATTCTATGAGCTTCTCAGAAGCATTTGCCATCCGATAAGCATCAATCGCATTACCAAACAAGCCAACAATCTCATAATCCTCACCAATCTTCACCAATTTCTCCCTATTACCAGAAAGAACAAACGCTTTCATCGCATCAGACAACTTACCACGCCGCGCATACTCATCACCTAACAAAGAAAGCACGACCTTTTTCGTGTTCTCATCAAACATTGAAAGATTAATATTATCAAGACCCTTGTCAAGCAGACTAGGCATTATTCTCTTAAAATTAGAAACATCCTGATCAAACCGCGAAACATCAAGTGCATTCACGCCTTCCACTGTTTTCACCCTGCAATAAGAAAAACACCCTTCCCACTATATAAACATTTCTGTGATGCACAGTAGATTCTGGGGTTAAGCCAACCATTCTGTGCTAAAAATGCGAAACTTAAATAAGACAGGACGTTTATCAGATAACCTGCAAAATTCTTCTTCAGTGCTTTCTGTCGTCTCAAGAATTTCTTCTTTATGCCTTTCCAGTTCTGTAAAGACATATTCTGGCGTAAAAAGATGAAATGCGCCGCTAAAGAGAAGCAGGTAAGCAAAACTGTCTTTAATCAAAGCAGAGAATAATCAACGACGAGCCCCATAGTCTACATCGCTATCTTTCTCAGTTTATTGCTAACTTCCTTGCTAACCTTTCTGCCCAGTCTTAAAGCGCCGGCTTCAGTAAGTTTGCTCTTTTCTTTGAACTTTCTCAAAAACTCCATATCCTCTATCTTCTGCATGAATAGTCAAGTAACTAGCAACTGTTAGTGCAGAAAAAACACGACAGCCACTGAGTGCTGTTTGCGTTATTTAACCAATACCACTCCCCGGATAACGAAAAGAAGAAAAACCAGCAGCACAATCCAGCAGTATGACAAAAGAAATTCCTAAAGGAATAGAGCACAACAACGAAGACAAAAGATACGCAACAATAGAAGCAGTAGCAGAATACAGAGCAAAACGACTAAAATGCAACACACTAATCGAAATAGGATGCGGAATAGGCATGCAGACAAGAAGCTTTGCCAGAACATGCAAAAAAGTAATAGCAATAGACAACGATGAAAGAAAAATACAACTGGCAATAAAGAATGTGAAAGCCAAAAACGTAGAATTCCGCTGCGCAGAAGGAATAGCAGAGCTGAACAAGCTTGAAGGAGACACGGTTTTTTGCGATCCTGAAAGACCAGAATCAGAAAGTATAAGAACAGTGCAAACACTAAACCCTAACCCAATAGAATTACTGAACATCTGCAACAAAAAAAACATGCAATTTGCTGTAGAACTGCCACCTCAAATAAAATATATTCCCTTTGACTGCGAAAAAGAATACATAAGCTGGAAAGGCAAACTAAATAGACTGACAGCATACACAGGAAACCTCAAAAAAGCAGAAACAAGCGCAGTAGAACTTCCTCAAGAACAAAGAATACAAGGCAAACCAGACAGCGCAAAAAAAGGCGAACCAGACAAATACCTGAGCGAAATATCTCCGGCAGTAGTAAAAGCAGGACTCGCATACCTCTTTGGCAAAACATCAACAGACGGAAAAGCACAATACTCAATAAACCTCATAAAAAACCCGCACATAATAAACACCTACAAAATAATAACAAGATGCCAAGAAGAAGAAATAATACCTGAATTAAAAAAACACCACATAGGAACAGTCCTTCTAAGAACCAGAATCCCACCAGAAAAATACTGGGACGAAAGAAAAAGAATAGAATCCCAACTACAGGGAAACAAAAAGGCAGTGCTAATAAAAATAAACGAACTCTTCTACATATGTGAACCTATTTGAAAACATCCTCCAGCGAACGGATGTGATTAAAAGGAACTTCACGAGAACCACGCACAGTCTCCAACTTTGCAACCTCAAGATAACGAGGAAAAACAAAAATGCTATCCCCAGAACGGCGCAAATCAACAAAATCAGGACTATCAAAACCCTCAGAATACCTCAAAACCTCATAAGTCGCAGCAACAAGCACACTCAACCTAATAGAATCCTCACGAGGCACCCTAAGAAAATCATGCAACAAAACCAAAGCATGCATATCCTTTGAAGTAACTGGCTGACCTACCTTCTTAACAACAACAACTGACTTACTCCCAGCATATGAATCAAAAACACACCTCACAGTATCAGCCAAAGCAGACTGAACACGCACACGATAATTCTTACATTCCGCCTCAAGAGTATTCAGTGCACCTTCCTGCGCAGACTTAATAGCCCGAGTAACAACCAAGCGGAGCTCAGTAGTGCTACCAGAAACATTATCAAGCGACTTTTCAAAAGCATCACGATACTTGCTCATAATCGCAGGCAGAACATCTTCAGGCAACAAATCAGTAGGCATTGGCTCAAAAAACTCAACCAAAGCACGCATCCTTGAACTAGAGCACTCAACAACTAAAGGGCTACTCTCGCAATGGCTTAGAATGACCTTTTCATCAACACGCGAATTATTCTTATCAAAAAAGCCCTTGCCAGAAACATAAAAATAATCAGGAGCGACACCATTTGCCCATGACTCACGAGAAAATACAGTATCCTTATCAGCCATGAAACATAAAAGAGCAGGCGCAGTTTATTAATATTAGCAACCTTAAAAAACAACACAACAATAAAACAAACAGACACGCCAGTGGTCTAATGGTATGACAGAAGCTTCCCACTAATCAAAGAAAGGAGAAAGCTTTTAGTCCGGGTCCGATTCCCGGCTGGCGTATAAAACACCTTACTAAGAGCACTCTAAGGAAATGACGTTTTTGCTTTGCAGCCATTGCTAACTCTTATCTTAAATGAGATTATTATTTATCAGCAGTCCTTGCTAATTCTTACTTTAAATGAGCACATAATTTATCAACAGCTCTTGCTAATTCTTATCTTAAATGAAGTCATAATTTATCAGCGGCTCTTACTAATTCTTACCTTAAATGAGGTTATAACTTATCAGCAGCCCTTGTGCTCTGACTGTGAGTTTTAACGTAATTAACTGTTTATTTGCCTTGAGCAATACAATTTGTTGCAGCCGGTTACAAACACAACGCAAACACATTGTAAGGGCTTGGTGTGACAACAAAACAAAATCCCTTCAAACCACTCACCAAGCCACAAGGGCTGCTAGGAAATAACAACACCCTCTTTGATAGATATTAGCAGTTGCAAACAAACGGTAAGGGCTCGGTATGACAACAAAACAAAATCCCTTCAACCCACTCACCAAGCCACGAGGACTGCGAGACAAATTCTGACTCATATTGTTAGAGTAGTTTAGCAATAGTTAGGGAAAAGAAGTGCCTTCTTTTTGATACGTATTGACAGTTGCGGACGTTATATTTAAATAAGACAAGGTTTGAGCACCATTAATGGCAATATACGGAGGATACAATCCACTAGGTGGCTCAGAATTCTTCAGAAGACTGCCAAACATAGCAGACCTATACACAGATGCATCATGGCTATTTGACCTTATCATAATAACTGCTGTGCTGAGCTTAATATTCAGATACGGAGCAGAAAGAATATTTGCAAGAGGAGCAACAACCCCCGCATTAGGTGGAGCACGAGGACACTTCCCATACGCAACACGAATTGGCACAGTATTAGGACTTGCAAGCGGTTTTCTGATAACCGTATGGCTGCAACAAACAAACCAAACACTCGTAGAATACATGGGACCATATGTAACGCTGCTAATAATGCTTGCTGGCTTCCTGTTCTGGAGATTCCTGAACGAACTAACACAAGGCACACCAGTAAACCAATGGCATACGGGCGTGATTGCATTTATACTAACAATGATATTCCTAATACTAGCATTAAGCAGTGCATACTCAGCAGATACTGCTGTGCAAGATATGATAACACTAGCATTCTGGGCATTCCTAATATTACTCCTACTAGGAACATCAGGAGCAATAGCAATAAACAGGTGGGGAACACCAACACCTCCATTTACTCCTGTCAATATAAATCCTGCATGGAACGCAAGACAACAAAGAGCAGCACAACTAATCAACAGACTGATAGGACAAATAAACCGGCTATACAGGTTACTCCCATGAAAGTAGCAGAAATGAAAGCAGAACTTGAACAATACGCACACCAGCTATCAAACCAAGGAAAAAACATTGCCCAACTAGATGAAAACTCACTAGCCCAAATAGAAACAGAAGCAATGAACATAGAATCGCGATTAAAGGACGTAGAAGCAGCAATAAACGAATTTACAGCAACAAGAGAAAAACTCAAACAAATAATAAACATAATAATAACAGCAATACAAAAAAACAGCCAAAACAAACTAGATGATGAAACTGCACAAAACATAGCAAGCGCAGCAGAAATAATGCTAAAAGCATACGAATTCATAGACGACCAAGAAACAATAAAAAACGATATAACTACAGCAATACAAGTAATAGTGAGCTACAAAAGCACCCAACAAAACACAATCATGCAATCACTCCAACGACTGCAAACAATATGGGAACACATAGCACAAAAATCAGGACTAACAACGCAAACCAAAACCGCACCAGTAATAACACCAGCACAAACAGAAATAGCCTCCTTAAAACCAGAAATACCTGCCATAAGAACAAAAACCACTAAAGACCAACCAAACACAGACTCAACAGCAGAAGCCCAAAACTGGATTAAAATATTCACAGACTACACAGACAAAAAAATGCCACAAATCATAGCCAAAGCAGCAAGCCAGAACGAGAACACTACAAAACAACAACTGATAAACACAGCACAAGAAATCAAACAACAAGAACAAGCACTACAAAACATAATAAAAACAGGAAACACCCAACTCCTACAAAACAAACTGGCTTATCTCAAAATAGAAGGCGCGAACCTAATAAGACAAGCAGATGCAGAAATAGCACTTGCAAAAACAACATTAGAGAGAGCGACTCAGAAAACCACACAAGAACAACCAACTAAAACAGAACCTCCAAAAAAAAGGACACCAAAAGAAGTATTCGCAATGCTAGGACGAATAAATACACAACTAGACAGAATAAACCAAATGACAGAAGACACAAGAAAAGAAGAACAATGGCAGGAAATAAGCACCTGGCTAAAAGAAATTAAAAACATAACTGAAAACGCCAACACAAACCCAAACAGCACAACATCACAAGACATCTATGCCCAACTGAAACAAAAAGCATACTACGACACTAACCTGACAAAAATAGAAATAATTAATACCTAAAAAAAAATTATAAAAATTACTGCGAAGTGGATGTAACTTGTTTTTCCTCTTCCTCAGAAGGATAATTCGGCACAGCACTCCTACTGATGATAACAATATCACCCATAGCTTTCACAAGCTGATGAGGAACAACAACACCCTTAGCACTGCCTAAAATCTTAGAAAGAAAAGAACCACGAACAGCAGCCACACGCCAACCATGAATCTTCGTAGAAGTAATCACCGCTTCCTCAATATCACCAAAGTAAAACCCTTCATCTGTAAATACCTTCATATTCAATGTTTCTGAAATTTTTCTCATTTGAAGCATATTATCACCCTGTTGCCATTCCACAGGAGTCATACTTATATTTAAAGCTTACTACTCGCAGCACTAAATTCCCTGCAAATCCTGCTAAAAATTCTCTGAGCAGATGTTAAAGTATTTGTTCCGCAGTTGATACAAAGAAAACTCGCCACTCACAACTATTCCTAGTGCAAGCAGCAGAGTATTACGCTGCTCGCGATATACAAGCGAGTTTTCAAATGTCAAAAACCCCTATTTAAATCGGGTGCGCTGTTTTTGAGCACACTCAGAATAAGCACTAATTGACATAAAAAAAGGCGTATTCTGATGTTGCAAAATCGCAGCAAGCTGCGAAGTATTAAACCTGATTTTACAATAAAGAAGCAAGGGAAACGCCCGCCATTACATTAAATAGTATCTCTTTAGTGGTGACAATAAAGAAAGGTTTATAAGAGAAGATAGCATAATTAGAGTATGACTATACATTGTGCAATTACGTATTTTGATCCGGAAACAAAATCAGCAGGATATTTAGTGGGTTCTGATAGTCAGTAGATCCGAAAGTGGCGAAAGATAGATAAACCAGTAACGATAATAAAGGCACGGATGGGGATTTAGCACCCCCATTTCCGTGCCAGTGTGCGTATTTGATGAAAACCGCACAATACGTGA
>JACQMV010000057.1 GCA_016203395.1 Candidatus Woesearchaeota archaeon
GTTTACTTAATAGCAATTGATGCATGGATACACCCGTACTATCTTGACTATTACAACATCCTCATAGGAGGACCAAAAAACGTACAAGAAAAAAACCTCCTGGAATTCAACTGGTTCGGAGAAGGAAAAAAAGAACTTGTTGAATGGATAAACAAAAATACCCTGCCGCAAGCAGTAGTAGCAACAAAATGGAACCCGAGCCACGACCTTGTTGGTTGGAGAAACGATATCATAGAACTCCCACTATTAGAATCTGAATTCGTAGGAAACCCAGAATATCTCGCAATAAACCACAGATACATACAATATGATGCATCAAAAGACAAGCATGCGCTCAATATGGCAAATTATACCCTAATAAAAGAAATAAAAGCAGGAGGAGGAACACTCGGGCAAGTATACAAAGAAAAAAACGAAGGAAAAAGAACACCACAAACAGTGGCAATAAAAGTGTGCGATACAAGAAGCGGCCAATGCCAGAACCTACGACAAAAAGAGCTATCACAAGCACTGGCAAGAACAGAAACCAAAGATTATAAGTACCTTAATTTTACTTTATTAATCGGAAGAATCATATCACAATCTTCTTAATGATTCAGGATGAGTAGAATAAAAGTCATAAGTCATTTTTAGACCTTCCTTCAACCCAGTTAAAGGAGACCAGCCAAGAACATCTTTGATTGAAGAAATATCAGCAATCAACCTAGGAGGATCACCTTTTCTTTCACCAGCATCCTTTACAGGAACATTCTTCCCTGCAACTGCAAAAACCTCATCCAAAATCTGTTTCATAGTCAAAGCAAAACCACTTCCTACATTAAACTCATGAATACTGTCGCATTTTTCCAGAGCAAAAACAACTGCTCTGGCAACATCCTTAACAAAAATATAATCACGAATCTGCTTGCCACCCCAAAAAATAGGAACTGCTTTTCCAAGAATAATTGACTTAACCCATGTTGGAATCGCCCTAGTAACAGGAAGCTGGTCATCCCTAGGACCATACACATTAAAAAAACGCAAAATAACAGAATTGATACCAAACGCAAAATGATGACCGTAAATCACTGATTCAACAGCAAGCTTAGAAGCACCATAAGGCTGCAAGGGCCTTTTCGGAGAATCCTCCCTAACAAGACCTTTCTTATTCTCACCATAAACAGAAGAAGAACTGGAAAAAACCAGCTTATTAATATTATTAAGCCGCATACACTCAAGAAGATTAATCGCGTTATTCACATTCCTTTTCAAAACATAATCAGGCCTTGCAACAGAATCAGCAATATTATTCTCAGAAGCAAGATGAACAACCGCATCATTCCCATTAACTGCGTTTTTTAAAAACTCAACATTAGCAAGATCCCCCTTTATAAATGACGCTCTTTTATCCACATATTCCTCATAGCCAGTTGAAAGATCATCAAAAACAGTAACAGAATGACCTGCGTCAATAATTGCAGAAACTACATGACTGCCGATAAAACCCGCACCACCAGTAACAAATACCTTCATAACCCCAACTTTTGACTTCTGTATATAAAGGTTTATATGTTATTCAAAAATACCCACGCCATGAATAAAGTAGAAATAGTAATTCCTGCACACAACGAAGAAAAAATACTGGAAAAGAGCATAGAACTTCTATACACACACTTAAACAAAATAAAAGACTTCATGTGGAACGTAACAATAGGAGAAAACGGCTCAAAAGACAAAACACTAGAAATTGCACAGAAACTATGCAAAAAGTACAAACGCATGTCAGTAAAACACTTTGACACCCCGAGCAGAGACAACGTGTTGAAAACAATATGGAGCAAAAGTAATGCGGAGATACTCTTATACATGGATGCGGACATGTCCACACATCCTGCACACACCCGCGAACTAATAGACGCAATAAACGCAGGATATGACATTGCCACTGGCTCAAGATGGAAAAAAGGCGCCAGAGTGCGCCGAGATATTATAAGAAAAATAATGTCTTACCTTTATAATGCAATTTTCCTGCCAATAATCCTTCCTACTTGCGTGAGAGATGCACAGTGCGGATTCAAAGCAATAAACCAAAAAGTAGCAAAAGAAGTAATCCCTCTACTATCCAACCAGAACGGTTTTCTTGACACTGAAATACTCGTAGTAGCACACCATAAAGGACTCAGAGTAAAAGAAATACCTGTTGTATGGGCAGAATCACAAAGAGAAAGCACAATGAGCGTTTACAAAAACCTGCCGCCCTTCTTCATGAAAATATTCGAGACACGAAAAAAAATAAAAAACGGATTTTATGATACGCCCCCACAAGCATAACCTTTTTAAGCCGTAAATTTTTTGAGAACCAAGATGAGGAGACCTTTTTATCATGCCTTCAGGAAAACAAAAGAATACCTGATAAAAAATAAGCCACCAATAATAACAAACGCTTTCTTTAGAATGTGCAAAATAGCAGAATCAATGCTGTCAGAAACTAGTTCAGTAGAAGATGCTGCGTGGAAAAGCAGATACTTCACAAAATACTCAATGCCCCAGTTTAAAATAATAACAAACCATCCGGTAGCGGAATATTCAGATGACCACAAAGCACCAAGAGGAAGCATAAATGACAATTCTGTAAACAAAAGATTCAATAAAAAACTTTATGACTTCATTAAAAAACCAGAAATATCCCTTCTGGATCTAGGATGCGCAGGAGGCGGCTTTGTAAAAAGCATTATAGAAGACGGGCATACTGCAATAGGAATTGAAGGATCAAATGCCTGCAAAAAACGCGGATACGGCGAATGGAACAACTGCCCATACCATTTATTCACTGCAGACATAACGCAGCCATTCAGAATAACCAATGCTTCAGGAAAACAAATAACGTTTGACGCAATAACCGCCTGGGAGGTTCTTGAGCACATACCTGAAAACAAATTAAATAATCTGCTCCTGAACATCGCAAGACACGCACATCAGGAAACAACACTCATTGTATCTGTAGCGACAACAAAAGACGAAAACCCAATTGAAGGGACAATATACCATCATACAATAAAGCCAAAAGCATGGTGGCTACAAAAATTCTCCGAACACGGTTTTATTGAAATAAAAAATCATCCTTTCAAAACACCAGATTATATAAGGGGAAACGGCATAGGATGGAAAAACTGGGATCCTGCAGATGGTGATGGATTTCATCTCGTAATGAAAGCATCCAAAAAACATCGTTAGGAGAAAAGAATGCAAATTAAAAACTGGAAGTTAATTCTGGATATTATCATACTCCTTTTTCTGTTCAGCGCAGGTGCTGCTGTAAGATTATATGATCTGAATGGACAAGGACCAACATTTGACGAATCGGGCTATTTCAAAATAGCCACAAAAATATACGGTGCAATAAAAGAGAAAACTTTAAGCGAAGAATACTGGGGGGTATTACCAACCCACCCCCCGGTAGGATCATACATACACACATTATTTTATATTCCTACACTAAAACAATTCTCAACAGAACACATAAAACAACTCCTGACAGGCAAATTAACCTATCAGGATGGGCTGTCTGGAGAACAATACACTTCAGCAAGATACGCCAGCGTACTTCTTGGAACACTAACAATACTCATTACTTATTTATTCTGTAAAAGATTTCTTAACAGAACGACAGGAGTAATAGCCGCACTAATTCTTATAGTGCTGCCTAATTTTATTCCACACCACAAAATAGCCACTCTTGACAGCACTGTTGCCTTCTTTTACACACTCACAATCACGATATTCGCTTATACTCTTATAAGCGACAAGTGGAATGACTGGATATTTTTAGGAATACTAACCGGGCTCGGATTCGCAGTAAAATTCATAATGGTGCTCCTATTACCTGCTTACGTGCTGGTATATTTAGTATGGAATAAAGAAATAATAAAAAAACACCTGTCAGAATTCAGACAAGCCATTAATGAAAAACAAAGCATTCTTAAGAATTCATTCAATACCTTACTTACAACAATCAAAGAGCTATATTCATGGAAACTATTTTTGATACCTTTTATCATGCTACTCGTACTATTTCTTACCTATCCTTACCTTTGGCCAGAACCATCGCGATTCACAAAAATGATAACATTCTGGAAAGACGGACCGGGGATAGAACCATGGTTCGGACAAATGACAGAACAAGGAAGCTTACAATCATACTACCTTGTTTATTTTGTATTCACAACACCTGTATTAATACTGCTTCTTTTTTTAATATCACTGCACTACAACTGGAAAAACAAAACCTTCTGGAACATGTTCGTGCTTTTGTGGTTTGCAACACCATTCCTATGGAGCTTCAGCATACAAAAAACTGATGGAATGAGATACTTAACAATGATCTACCCACCACTAGCAATACTCGCAGCACAAGGACTACAACACGCATTAAGAACACCAAAAAAACTATTTATAGGAATAGCAATACTGCTCGTTTACTTAATAGCAATTGATGCATGGATACACCCGTACTATCTTGACTATTACAACATCCTCATAGGAGGACCAAAAAACGTGCAAGAAAAAAACCTCCTGGAATTTAACTGGTTCGGAGAAGGAAAAAAAGAACTTGTTGAATGGATAAACAAAAACGCAGAACAAAACTCTGCAATAGCAATAAAATGGAACCCGAGCCACGATTTTGCCGGATGGAGAGAAGACCTATTTATTTTTGATCTTATAAACCGTGGCTTTACAGGAAATCCAGACTATGTATTAATAAACCACAGATATAAACAGTATGATGAGAAAAAAGACCATTTCCGGTTGTTGTTAGACAATTACAAACTTGTTTATACAATTAAAGCAGGCAATGGCGCACTCGGGTGGGTGTACAAAAAAACATGAGAACTGCATTAGTCACAGGAGGAACTGGCTTTTTAGGAAGCCATTTATGCGAACACCTTTTGAACAAAGAATTCTTTGTAATATGCATAGACAACAATTCTACAAGCAACCAGCACAATGTTCAACACCTCATGCAAAACCCCAGATTCAAACTAATACAACAAGACATAACCCTCCCAATAAAAACACAAGAAAATGCGGAAATAGCATTTCATCTAGCAAGCCCTGCATCTCCAATAGACCAAAAAAGAATGCAAGTTCAAACACTACTGGCAAATGCAACAGGAACAAAAAACGTGCTTGAATACTGCAGACAACACAACACAAAATTCTTGTTTGCCAGCACGTGCGAAATATACGGAGATCCTTTAGTATGCCCTCAAAATGAAGAATACTACGGAAACGTAAACCCTGTTGGAGAACGCTCCTGCTATGACGAAGCAAAAAGATTCGGAGAAGCACTAACCATGGCATACAACAGAGCACACGGAATAAACACAAAAATAGCCAGAATATTCCACGCTTACGGAGCTGGAATGAGAACAGACGATTCAAGAGTCGTGCCTTCATTCATTACAAAAGCGCTAAAAAATCAAACACTCACAATAAACGGAGATGGAAACCAGCAAAGAAGCTTATGCTACGCAACAGACATAATTAACGGAATAACCCTCCTAATGGAAGCAAATGAAACAATGCCGGTCAATATAGGAAATCCGGAAATGATAAGCATAAAAGAACTAGCAAACAAAATAATACACTTATCGCAAAGCAAAAGCACAATAGAATACAAACAACTACCTATAAATGACCCTAAAGCAAAATGCCCTGACATAACAAAAGCAAAAAAAATACTTGGCTGGGAACCAAAAACCAGCATTGACAAAGGGCTAAAACAAACCATAGAATATTTTAAACAACTAATCACCAGAGAAAACGAATAGTGGCATATTAACAAAGAAAACACTACAATACTGCCTGCTGAACTATGGGTGGCTTTACCTATCTTCAAATGATTTTAAAACAACTCCATGAAGCCGAGCATTCTCAAGAATCTCCTCAGGACCAACTAATGGCGCACCACCTGAAATAGAAGAAACAAACCTTTGAATAGACGCAGCCAAAGGATCCTCAATCTTAATTGTTTTACTGCCACACACAAGCGACTGCTCATAATTTGAGCCAAGAACCCTTTCAAATAACTTGTCATTAATGCTAAACCTGAAATTCCTAGGACGCTCTTCTTTATTCCTGAACTCAAAAACCGCATGACACTTTTGTTCAGCAGAATAATCCAATTCAACCTTAACAACACTGTTCTTTGAAACAATAACATTATTCTCTTCACCAATGCCTGCAAGAGCAATAAGCATACTATTTGCGTGAGGAAGCGCCTCTTCAAGCATTGTGCGATTGTTGCCAAATGGCTCCATATAAAAATAAAATTGCTTAATCCTTCTAGGAATCGAAATATTATCAAGAACACTCAACCACTGTGTATTTACGCAAAGAACCTTATTCTTCACAGAAGCAAGCTTCAACAGCCGCTTGGCTATCAAATAACTATCAGCCCCAATAACAAAAGGTTTTTCGCATAAAACATGCAATCCAGAATTAAGACATTGTTCAACCATTTGCGCATGAAATCCGGGAGGAGTGCAAATGCTGACTGCATCAAGCTGTTCACTATCAAGCATCACCTTTATGCTGCCATAAGAATGAACTTTCAAACCGAAAGAACTTTCAAGCTCAATTGCCTTACTTCTTGCAGATTCATCAGAGCTGCCTACAACAGCAACAACATTCGCAACTTTTGCAAACTCACGGACGTGAAACCTGCCAATGCTACCTGCGCCAACAACACCAATATTAACCATTCAGCTCGCCTCAAAAACCGGCCTCTCCGTATAACCAGAACGATCCAACCTAACAAACTTAAAAGACTTTCCAAGATCTTCCATCCATTTTATTGTGCTAATCATTGAATCGCGAGCCAAACAACCAAGCAAAACAGCAGCACCATCACCATTCATGTCTTTCTTGTCACAATAGTGATCAACAATGAAAGCAGGCAGGTTATCAATGTCAACAAGATAGAACCCGCCATCACTTTTTATTTTTAACGAATCAAAACCCACTTTCGCCTCTGCCAAAAAACCAACCATGCCTGAAAAGTCAGGAGCGCGAGAAGTATGAATTGTGGTAACCCCTTTAATTTCAACAGCATCCTGTTCAAGCCCAAGCTCAGCCATCAATTTCTGATAAGCCGATGCCTTAAAATCCATGCCATTATCATTCATGACAAGACCTGCTGCAGAACAATCTATCATCCCACGCACGTGAGTGACGTTTGGAGAACGCCTGCATGCAAGAATCTGATTGCCGAACTTCAGCGCAACACCAACCGCACCAACACGCATACTGTTGTACGTATTTACGCTTAATCTTTCATCAAGCGAACAAGCATATGATGACGTAACTGCATAATACGTTTTAAAATCACAGGGCCTGAACTTCAACACATTATTCGCATACCACAAACAACCTAAGCCACCTTGCACAGAAAAAACCTTATCTTTGCGCTCTGCCTTGAGTTTATGCCAAAACTTTTCAATTACGATTTTTTCGCGCTCACTCAAGCAAGCAGAAAAATCATCACCATCAACACTTATAGAAATATTCTCATAACAATATGGAGAATCAAACAAACCAAAAAAACCAATATCAAAATTCATACAATCCTCCATTCAGGAGCAGGAATCACGAACTGAAGACCTTTACTCCGGTACTCTTCATTATTACGAATAATCTCATCAGCAAAATTCCAGGCGAGCACAAAAGCATACTCAGGAAGCTCACTTTTCCAAGACTCCTTATTTCTAACAGGAATTCTGACACCTGGAACGGTTTTGCCATGCTTTAACGGATTATCCTCAACAATGTAAGCAATATCATCATTAGTTATACCATAAAAATTAAGAAACGTCGTGGCTTTTGCAGGAGCACCATAACCAACAATCTTCTTCCCATCATTCTTTACAGCATCAAAAAATCCCTTAACATGACGCTTCATCTCCATAAGCTTACGAGCAAACTCCTCAAATGTTGAAAACTTATCAAGGCCAGCATGTCTTTCTTTCATAATAAACTCATCAACAGAAGAATGTTGAGGATAAAAACCCGCTTTCTGAACAAAAACACGCAATGAGCCGCCGTGCGTATCAACATGCTCAACCATGAAAACATTCATGTCCTGCCTTTTGAAAAACTCCTGCAAGGAAAGCACACAAAAATAAGACAAATGCTCATGATAAATATTATCAAAAGAAAGCCGCAATACTGTATCTAAAAGATACTGAACTTCAATAATCAAAACACCATTGTCCTTCAACAAATTCTTAACGTTTCTGGCAACCTCTTTGATATTACCAATGTGTGCAAAAACATTATTGGCAGTAATCACATCTGCCTTGCCCTGCAAAGAACAAATACTATTAACAATATCATCATTAAAAAATCCACAAAATGTTTCTACACCATTACTTCTTGAAATTTCACAAATATTAGACGCTGGCTCAACTCCAACTACGCGAATTCTTTTTTCCTTGAACTTCTTAAGAAGAAAGCCGTCATTACTCCCGATATCAACAACCAATGATTTGTCATTAAGCCCTAAAAAACCTGAAACAGAATCGGCCATTTCTGAAAAATGCCTCCGGAACGTTTCAGTAGTTGATGAAACATACAAGTAATTAGAGAACATCTTTTCAGGAGCAACAACATACGAAAGCTGGCAAAGAAAACACTTTTCGCAAAACATCAGCTCAAGAGGAAAACTCTCTTCCTTGCGATGGAGCTCATTTTCAGATAAAAGTGCATTTGCCAAAGGAGTGTTACCAAGAGAAATAACATTACGAAGAGAATCACTGCCGCAAATCCTGCACTTTTTCTGAAACCCATAATTTTCCTGCTCTTTCAATGCTTCTTCAGTCCAGCGAATAAACCGCTGCAAACCCTTGACAAGCCCTACTTTTGGGAAATAACCAATCACTGTTCTTATTTTAGTAAGATCAGGACAGCGCCTACTAACATCTGCCTTGGAATATGCTTCATTAGGACCAACAACCTGATGAACAACACTATTCTCGTTTTTCACAAGACCTGAAACAATCTCAGCCAAGTGGCGCATTTCAATCTCTTGCTCATCACTGCCAATATTGAAAACCTCCCGGTTATACTTAGACAGAAGAACCTGAAAAAAGCCAGTGATAGCATCAGTAACATAGCACCATGTTCTAGTATTTCTGCCATCCCCATACACAGGAATCTTCTCACCCTTAAGCGCAGCAACAACAAAATTAATCGCACCACGACCATCATCCAAACGCATACCCGGACCATAAATGTTAAACGGACGCACTATCTTAACAGGAATCCCAAAATTAAGAGAATACGTCATGCATAATGTTTCACCAATCCTTTTTGGCTCATCATAAGCAGCCCTAGGACCTATACAAGACACATTGCCATTATACGTTTCAGGCGTTGGAATAAACTTAGAATCAGGATTACCATACACTTCACTTGTGCTGAAAAACAAAAAACTCTTAACATTCTTAACCCTTGCCAGCTCAAGCAAGTTCTTCGTACCTAAAAAACCAACATCAATAGTTTCTAAAGGAAACTTACTGTAAAACAACGGAGCAGCAATACTCGCAGCATGAAAAATAAAATCAACACCGCCCTCAATATTAACCGGCTTTGAAATATCCTGCTCAATAACCGAAGTGTTCTCGTCCTCTTCAATAATCCCTTTTAACCCAGTAATGAAATTATCAAGAACAATAATCCTACACGGCTTTTCAAGCACAAACTTGTTCAGATACTGCAAAATCAGAACAAGATACTTGCCAAGAAAACCAGCACCTCCTGTAATAAGCACAGCGGTATTATTAAACGCAGCAGTCAAACTGCCTAAATCCTGCGCAATCGTGCGAATATCCTCCTGAATAATCCTACTTACCATACATTTTCAGATAATCCGGAACATCTTCCGGCTTTACAATAACATGAGGAATTGTGTGCTTGCCAAAATTCTCGTGCTTACGCTCACCATTAACAAGATTCACAAACGTCGTGTTTTCCAAAAAAATCATTGCATGCGCCACATTAGGAGGAGTAACAACCAAGTCCCCCTGCTGAACAAGATGATGCTCTGACAAACTGTCCTTTTCAAGAAGGTCCTTAAAAACACTGATGAAACTACCAGAAATAACAAGAACTTTCTGTTCCTGAATCGGATGATAGTGATTTGCGCGAATAATACCCTTCCCAATAGAAGTAATCAAGCCAATCCAGTTAACTGGTTCAGGCAAATCATAATTGTAAATAGCGCCGCGAGAATCAATATGCGGATCAGCACCTTTTATGATAACTTCCCTGCGAGCCATTACTAATGGCTTAACATTTCCTTTTATAAACATTAGCATACTGCACTATAAGAATATCAAAGACAGTATTCGTCCATGCTCAAAATCCTCTGAACAAATGAAATATTTGCCTTGCAGCCCTTGCTAATTCTTATCTTAAACGAGGTTATAACTTATCAGCGGCCTTGCTAATTATCTTAAATGAGCACATAATTTATCAGCAGCCCTTGCGCTCTGACTGCTGGTTTAACGCAATTAGCAATTTTATTGACAAAAGCAATACCCTTTGTTGCAGCCGATTGCAAACACAACGCAAACAAAAGGTAAGGGCTTGGTGTGACAACAAAACAAGAGCTTTCAAACTACTCATCAAGCCACAAGGGCTGTAGAAAAATAATAACCTCTTCTTTGGTAAGTAGTGGCAGGTGCAAGCAAATGGTAAGGCAAGTATGACGACAAGAAAAGACACGTTCAAATCATGAGCCAAGCCACAAGTGCTGCAGAAACGTAGCATCATCTTACACTTTTATCTTTTTTATGAATAGCTGTAGAAAAATAACAACACCTTCTTTGATATGTGTCAGCAGGTGCGAGAAAAGAACAAAACATTCTTTTATACGGATTAACTGCTGGGGAAATGACTATGGCGGCGGAGACAAACATCTGAAAATTAATATACGCTGCTATAGTTGCGTAGAGTAAACGCCAATTCTGAATTAGTAGTAGAGTGGCACTGGAAATCAACAACATTTTTAAGCAAAGTATAGGATAATCAGAGAATGAACTGCATAGTGCTGGCAGCAGGATATGGAACAAGACTGCTCAAGGACTTAACAAGCGAATACGCATACCTGCAGGAATACCCAAAAGCACTTTTACCATTAGGAAAAACATGCCTGCTTGACAAGCTACTAGAATGGCTCCCAAAAACTATACACAAAAAACTTCTAGTAACAAATGACAAATACTATGACAAATTTACAAAACACCTGCAAGGAAAGAATTTCACAATAATCAACGACAAAACAAAAACCCCTGAAACAAGAAAAGGGGCAATAGGCGACTTATTACTTGCATTAGACCAAATGGGCGAAGAAGACTTCGTGCTGCTTGCATCAGATATGATGCTGTATGCAACATTTGAAGAAATGAACGACATATTTGAGAGCAGAAATGCAAATGTGCAGTTATCCTATGTTGAACACACTGACAGAATAAAACAAAAAGGCGTGCTGGAGCTTGACCCACAGAACAAAATAACCGGCTTTGAAGAAAAACCACAGATCCCAAAAACAAGAAACGCATCCACACCTGTGTATTTCATAAAAAAAGATACAATACCTTACATCAGACAATATGCCCGAGAACATCCTGACAAACTAGACAGGCCCGGAGATATGATGGGATACCTGGTTAAGCACACAACATGGTATGCCATAGTTTCAAAAAACCAGCCATATGACATTGTAGGACTAGACAGCTACAAAGAACTTCTCAGGGCATTCCAAAAATAATTTTATTACCTGAAGCAATCAGTTCTTTCACTAAAAAACTACCTTTTTCAGCACCGTGCCTTGCAAAAACATCAAGAATCCATGCAGAAATACCATTATCAATCAAGTTATAATCAATCGGCTTCTTTGAGCCAGAAGTATTTACTTTTCCATTAGAAATAAAAATCTCTTTTTCAGGATTCACAATCGCCTCAAGCTTTTTACACATAAACAAAGCAAATTCAGCAACATCATCTTTCAAATAAATAAGGTGGTCGTGCTCTTTATTCCCTGAGGCAGTCCACATCCTCTCAACATACTCGCGCGAATGAACCAGCGCAGTGTGGACAACAGCACAACTCAAGAAAGAATGCGAATCATCAAACGAAATGCCAACAAAGTGAGACCGTCCCGGACGAAAAACACCCAGCTCCTCACGAGTTTCCTCAGCAGTGTGCACTGCAAAATAGTTAGGACATGGAGAAGTATCAAAATCACAAAATCCTGCAGGAGAAAGATATCTTCCACTAAGATGGTTACCTGTGCGAAAACCAAAAACCTGCCAGCCATCATTGGTTATTGTAGGAATAATTGTTGAAAAAAGATTAAAACCCGGCTGCAAAGGAATTGCCTGCTTATACAATAAATTTCTGTAAGTAACATAAGAAGCATGACGGGCATAGCTTGCCACAATCACTAATTTATTACCATCACAAACAAACCTGTCAAGATGCAAATTCTTCCTATTAACTAATTTCCCAGAAGCAATATCCTCCTCAACCTGCGCCTCAACCTTATCAAAAGCATCCTTGCTTGCTTTAGAAAAGTCAGGTCTACGCTCAACATCTGAGTATTCCAAAACAACATTCTCTAAAGGAACAGGCGCCGATGGTTTAAACACAACATAAATGCTCATCTTCCAACTATTTATGACGTGTTTAAAAACTTTTCGCACGCCTGCAAAACTAATTCCGGAGACATAGCCATAATTTTATTATGCACAATTAAAGAATTTTTATCCTCATAACCCCATTCATCAGGATTCTCAGGACCAAACAACGTAATTAATGGGGCATTAACAGCATGAGCAATATGCGCACTGCCTGAATCAACAGAGACAACAAGAACTGCATTTTTCAAAACAGAAGCCAGCTGAGAAAGATTTGTTTTTCCTGACAGATTAACCTCAGTATTAATATCACTAACAAATCCAGAACCAGTAAGAACCACCGGAGCATACTTCCTGAGCATGAAAGCAAGAGCATTCCAGTTGCTAACACTCCACTCCTTAGCCACTTTTGTCGTTTCGGGAGCAATAACAATATATCTTTTAGGAAGCGTTTTCACAATAGCCGCATCAAAAGAATACCATACTGTCTTTTCATCAGCAGAACAACCAACAGCACCGGCTAAAGAAAGAAGCTTTGAAACAACCCTGCCGTCATCCTTTACACGCTTATTAAGTAAAAAACCAAAACCACGGCTGCCAAACCCAACAACATACCTGCCAATAAAAAAAGAAAGCAATACATTACGAGGATCACCATGTGGCTCTATAACCAAATCAAACCTTCTTCTGAAAACAGAAAAAAACTCCTTCAAAGAACCGCCGCCTGAAAAATAAGGAGGGCGTATCCTTACAACCTCATCAACAAAAGGATTCTTTTCCAAAGCAGCTGCACACGAAGGACGGATAATCACTGTTAGTTTAGAGTTTGGAAATCCACTTTTCAAAGCACGAAATAATGGCGTTGACATAATAACATCTCCAAGCTGCTCAAGACGAATAACCGCAATAGTTCCGGGCCGCTTAAAATGAATAAAGCGAAGCCACCAGAAAAAAAAGTAACCAACAATATCCAAAACACACAAAAAAGGCCAGTAATAAATCTTTGTTTTGTACATCATGAGCGCAACCGCAATATTGTAATAACTGCAAAAACATACGTTATAACTACCCTTGATATTATAATTGCAACAATACTATTAGTGAAAAAAGCAGTGATTGCCAAAGCAGCAATAGCAATAGCATGATAGCTATTAACATACCAAGCGTATGTTTTATTCCTGTTACGAGCAAGAAGCCAAGAACCACACAGCCGAAAAACAAACAAAGCAGGCAGAATCAAAACATAAAACTGCGAGGGAATAACACTGTCAACATACTTCTCACCAAACACCAAAGGAATCAAAAAAGGAAGCATAAAAAACAAGAGAACAACGCCACCAACAAATGCGAAAACAAGCCAGCCCCTTTTCAATTTAGACCACAAAGAGGGCTTATCAGTTTTTGAGAGCTTAGCAAAAGCCACACTATTCAGCGTATTCACAAAAGCATCAGCAGTATCAGGAATAAGCAAACTAATAGTATAAACTGCAAGATCTGACAACCCGAGCAAATAACTAATAATGAGCTTATCTGCCTGCATCAACAATTTAGTGCCACTCTGAATCAAAGTAAGCTGAAAACCATTCTTTGCGATAGCGCCAATTGAAGAATTAATCTTAATCTTCAGCCGAAAATACGCTAACAAAACAAGATTAGACAAAGCAACAGACCCAACATAAACAAGACCTATCAAAGGCGCAGGCAGTTTTGTCAACAATGCAACAATCAAAGCAACAACAAGAACCGTCCTGTCAAACGTCTGAAAGAAAAAAGAACTTGAAAAAAACTCTTTTGCATTAAGAAATGAAGACAAAGCACTAGTAATTGAGATAAAAGGAAAAAAAACTGCTGAAACCAAAAAAACAAAAGCAAACAAGGAATCCTTTCTTGCCAAAAGAAAGTATGCGGCAACAGCAACAAGCGCAACAGAACCAAACATACTTGTTTTCAACCGCAAAGAAACCGCTTTATTCAGACTGCCTTCATTCCCCTTAGTGACTTCCTGCATGATTGCAGGATGAAGACCGGGCAAAGCAGTGATTGCTAAAGCACTTATGATTGCAATAATAAACTGGTATTGACCAAAAGCAACCTTTTCCAAAAGCCGTGCAAACAAGATTGACAACAAAAGTCCAGTAACCATAATATACGCCTGGAGAAGTATCATCCAAAAACCGCCTTTAGCAAAATACTCAATATCCAAGCCAGTGAGCCGCCTACCGAAATCAATCAAGCCCTGCATGCCTTTCTCCACATTTCAACAACATCCTCAACAGAAACCTTATTAATGTTTTTCTTTGCTTCATCAGAATACACTGCAAAAGTCTCTTCCTTATCAAGAACCATAGCATTCCAGACATAAAACGAGCCAGGAGGTGCTTTTCTTACAGGATCTGTAGGACCGAATATTGCAGCAACACAACAACCAACAGCAGAAGCAATATGCATTAACCCAGAATCATTAGTAATAAGGACTTTACAATGCTTGAGCACAGCAGCAGCATCTCTTAAAGAATACTTGCCCACAAGATTAACAACCTTACTATTCCGTGAGATATATTCCGCGTAAGAAACATCATCACGACCACCAACAAGAACTACCTTTGATGATTTCGCAACCTCTTTTGCTACCAAAGCAAAACGCTCAACAGGCCACCTTCTTGATGCCATATCCTGACCGGGATTTTTAGCCCCTCCAGCAGCTATTGCAGTTGCACCAATAATCCTGTATTTGTAAGCAATTTCACGACCTGCCTGCAATTCCTTAGCAGACAAATAAAGCCGCATCTTTTCATCAGAACGAGGACAACCAACTGCGCGAGCAAGAGCAACATATTGCTTAATCTCATGAATCCTACTGCCATAATGAACTTTAACAGAATGAAAAACACCTTCACCATTCCTGTCAAAACCAATACGTTTAGGTATGCCTCCAAGCCAGCCAACCAAACCAAAAACCCAATGCCTGTCAAGCACGAAAATCAGATCATACCTTTCCTTTCTCAAACGATATATTAAGCCGGGAAGCTTCCAAAAATGCTTTCTGTAAAAAATACGCTCATCAAAAGCAATAACATTAATTCCTGGAAAATTATCAAGAATGCACGCAAAACTACTGCCTAGCCAATAATCAATCCTTGCAGAGGGAAAACCCTTTTTCAAAGAAGCAAGAAAAGGAGTAGACATTAAAACATCACCGAAAGCACCAATCTTTAAAACCGCAATCTTCATAAAATCCTCCTAAGAACAGAAAAAACATCGTCAACACTTATCCTTGACATGTGATTATGATGAGAACAATCAATTATCCCTTTATGAACGTTAATACACGGACGCTTGTAAACCGGTTTATAAACAAAAAAATTATTCTTACCAAAAGGCGCAAACCTTACAGGCGTGTTGGGACAAAAAAGACCAACAGTCGGAACACCTTGAGCAGCAGCAATATGCATTGTTCCTGTATCGCAAGCAACAAAAGCACAAAAACGCGCCACCAAACAAAAGAATTCCTTAAGAGATGTCCTACCAGCTAAATTCTGTGCACTATTCTTCATTTGGCCGGTAATCTCAAAAACCATATTACTGTCCTCTTTAGAACCAACAAAGCACACATCAAAACCATAATCAACAAGCATGTCTGCTAACACTGCCCATTTGCCAACAGGCCACAATCTAGACCTGCCAGATTCAGCAACACCTGGTGCAAGACCAATAATCCTTTCTTTTTTAGGAAAACTATTGCAAGAAAGCTTCACAAGCGCTTTCGGCTTTGCAACAACACCCAAAGGAAAAACCAAATCACAATACGTCAAAACCACATGCTGAACATCATTATACTTTACTTTCTCATCATATAATATCGCTCTAATGCCATGAGAAAAACCAATAACATACCTGCCTAAAATTCTGCAAAATAAGGCAGACAGGTTCATGTAAGGTTCACCATCAACACAAACATCAAACCAAAACAAATATTTGCCCCACTCAAGAGGATGCTCAAATAAAACAACCTTATCAATAAACTTCTGCTCAAAAACAGGAGCATTGCGCCTCCTGCAAAATACTGTAATACTAAAACCTCTATCATGTAGTTCCTTCAAAGCAGGCAGTGTTAGAACACTTTCACCAATCGCCCAAAGCTTAACAAACAAAATATTCCTGCAACTGGATTTATGAGAAAAAAGCCGAATAGGAAAAAACAAAACTACAAGAAAAGTGCCAATAAGCCAGTCAATAAACCTCTGAGCATTCATTTTCTCTTTGCAAGTCCTCTAACAACCTTTGTAAGTGCCTGCTCCATCTTTTCAAAACGAACATACATCCTGAAAACAAGATAAAACAAAAGAGTAATCCCACCATACACAAAAATATCCACTCCTCGCTGTATGCCAATCCTGGCTGACAACAAAAACGTGTATTCAGGGAATAATGACAAAAGAATCAAAATAATCCACGTAACAGACCAAAACAAAAATTCCCCAAGAGAAACCTCCTTGTCTTTCCAGCGCAAAAATGCCCTTGAAAAAGCAAACAAAGCAAACAAAACTGCAACTATCTGAACAACTTTAATCATTGGAACAGCTTCCTCCACAACATATCAAACAACACCTTCAATGCCTGCGCATAAGAACCATGACCCTTTCTTGAATGAGAATATTTAACAACAACAGGAACCTCAACAAATCGCAGATTATTCTTTTTCACCCAATCAACAATTTCAGAAGCATGTCCCATCCTGTCAGAAAGAATATTCAAGCCAATAGCTGCTTTTCTTGAAAACGCCCTAAAACCATTATGCGCATCAGTCATCCTAACCCTATAAAAAACCCAAACAACAAAAATACTGCCAAACAACAAAAGTCTGCGCAACAAAGGAACTTTTGAATGCCCTAAAAATCTTGAGCCAAAAACAACATCAGCACTACCTTCTTTAATAGGAGCAACAACTGCTTTAATATCTTCAATGCGATGCTGACCATCTGCATCAAAAGTAACAATAATATCCGCACCCTGCTCTAAAGCATGTTCAACACCTGTCTGCAACGCAGCACCCTGCCCACGATTAATAGAATGAATCAAAACAATCGCGCCGGAATTTTCTGCCTCTTTAAACGTATTGTCTCTGCTGCCATCATCAACTACAATCACATTCTTGTAGCCAAAAGAAAGCAAAGAACTAACTACTTTTGCAATATTCGCTTCTTCATTATATGCAGCAATAACGACCCAGACCATACGCGAAAGATAAAATCAGTGCTTATAAATGTGACGAACACACGGTCCTATATTTACTACGCAACAGCGTTTTCTCCCTTCTTTAACAAGCGGACAATAATATGACACTTGCTGGAAACAGTATTGACAGAAGGAATATCTTCCTGCTTCTCAAATTCTTTCTCAAGCCAATCAACATGCTCCTGAATTTCTTTCATGATGCCCCTGTCAAGCTTCAACTTAGATAGTTCTTCTTCTATTTTAGGAAAAACAATTACCAACACCTTTGACATGACAGTCTCAGCAGCTTTCCGCACAGCAGCAATACCCTGCTTTCCAAAATTACGAGAGCAAACAGTATCAATAATTTCAGCAGACTGCTCAAGCTGAGCAAGCAAGGAAATTAATTCAGCTGTTTCAGCCATGAACCAAGTTTTGTACAAAACCACTATATAACCCTTGCTAAAAATACACGATAGTGGCGGAGGCAGGTATCTGAGAATTAATGTTCGCTGTTATAATTAAGTAAGTTAGTCTTAAATGTGGCTATACTTTATCAGCAGTTCAGGATAATCCTTATCTTAAATGCGGTCATAATTTATTAACAGGTCATGCGCTCTGACTGTGAGTTTTAACGCAATTAGCAGTTTTATTGACAGGAGCAATACAATTTGTTGCAAATAATTGCAAACACGATGCAAACACATGGTACGGGCTTGATGTGACAACAAAACAAGAAACCGAATCAGGAGTCAAGCCACGAGCGTTGCGGAAAAATATCTGCACAAGCTACATTGCTTATGAATATTATTAGCAGACGCTTGGAAAGAGAGGCATATTCCTTGGTAGTTTTTAATCAAGCACGAGTAGATTGACAGCGCAAATGTTCCTGAAAGTTTATATACTAAACGCATCTTTTAGACTGATGAGTGATTACAAACGCTTTAGGGTTAATTTAACTACAGGAATTATGTGGGGGGTTATTTCGTATACTTTTTTTACCAGTATGGGACTGGTTAGTTCATTGAGGCGAAATTCATTGCAGAATGTCACAATACTTAATCAAGCAATACAGATATATAAGTATCAGTGCGAGAATACAGCAAAAGATAAAACTATTAGGCAGCTGCGTGAAGAAATGTTGCGGAAGGATCAGATTATTGAGAATTTTAGGGATAATCAAAACAATGCCGGTCAAGAGTCTCAGAATTTTGTGGATGATCCGTGCGTTATTAATCCTCTTAATCTGAACCCTCTGCGCAGTATTGATGATAAAATCTGAATACCGTCATCTTTTTAAATAAGGACAGTGCTTGTTTTGTGATGAAGCTTTCAATAATAATTCCTTGCTACAATGAGGAACTCACGATAAAAGAAGTTATTTCTCTTGTAGAAAAAGTGGTTTTGCCTGTGGAAAAGGAGATTATTATTGTTGATGATGGAAGCACTGACAGGTCTAGAGATATTCTTACTAAGATTAAGGGGCATAAGATTTTCTTTCATGAAAAGAACCAAGGTAAGGGTGCTGCTGTGAGAACAGGCATTATGCACGCTAATGGAGAGATTATTGTTATTCAGGATGCTGATTTGGAATATGATCCCTCTGATTTTCAGATAATGCTTCAGCCGATTTTAGAAGGGAGAACTGATGTTGTGTTTGGCTCTCGTTTTAAGAATCCTGCACATCACCCTCGTCATTGGTTTTATTATCTTGGGAATATCGGGCTTACATTATTCACTAATTTGCTATTTTTTTCAAAAGTGTCTGATATGGAGACGTGTTATAAAATGTTCAGAAAGAATGTTCTTGAGCACGTGCCTTTGAGGGCGCGTGGTTTTGATCTTGAGCCAGAGCTTACTGCAAAGATTCTCAAGTATGGTCATAAGATTGTTGAGGTTCCTATAAAGTATAACTCCAGAAGTGTTGATGAAGGTAAAAAGATTACTTGGAGGGATGGTGTTAAGGCAGCATGGTATCTTCTGAAATACCGTTTCACAAACTAGCAGTTGTGTGTGCAACGTATAATGAAGCTGATAATATTACTGAGCTTGTCAAGCAGGTTCTTGTATTTCCTTGTCATTTGGTTGTTGTTGATGACAATAGTCCTGATGGAACTTCCACAATAATTTCTGCTCTTCAAAAAGGTTTTAAGAACCTTCATTTGATAAAGCGGGCAGGCAAGCTTGGCTATGGCAGCGCGTATGTTGAGGGTTTTAGATATGCATTAAATGTTTTGAAGGCAGATTTTGTTGTTAGTATTGATGCTGATTTGTCCCATGAGCCGGGTGTTATTCCTGAGCTCGCGCGTAAAGCGCAGAATTTTGATGTGGTTATTGGTTCCCGCTACGTGTCTGGTGGTGGTACTTCATGGACTTTGCACAGAAAGTTGATGAGTTTTAGCGCGAATTTTCTTGCAAGGTTGTTTCTCGGTATTCCTGCACATGACATGACTTCTGGCTATCGTTGTTATAGTGCAAAAGTCATTCGTGCCATTGATTTCTCTGCTGTAAAGAGTGATGGCTATAGCTTTTTGCAGGAGATTCTTTACAGGGTTCACAAGCAGGGTTTTTCTATTGCTGAAGTTCCTATTTTTTTCAGAGACAGAAGAGAAGGTAAATCAAAGCTTTCTAAAAAAGAGATTTTTAATTTTTTCAGGAATCTTGTCAGGTTAAGGTTTGGCTATTGATGTTGCTATGTCTCGTATTCTGATGCAATCTCGCGTAACTCATCAACCACTTTTCCAACATTCGCTTTACTGAGTTTACGATATCGTGCTAATACTGAATTTATCTCTTCTGCTTTTCTTAAAATGGTGCAATTAGGATCATCCCGCGCATATATTACTCCGGGAAATGTCCAGTAAATCCCCCATTCTGAGGTTCTTATTCCATTCTCAACTTCCCATGCAAGCTGTAATGCCATTTCCTTGTGTGTCGGAGGAGAGTAATCAGAAAACGCCCATAAGTTGTGTGATGTTCTAAAAAATCCGAACCAGTAATCGCAGTCGTTCACAACTTGACCTCTTGGCTCTATGTACCGGTGTGTTTCCAATGCCTCAACTGCTTCTTTCATACGTAACACTAGCTTTTTATTCTCTTCACAGAATCTCGGTAGTGAAACCTGTCTAAACCCTGCATGTGTTGTTTCATATTGGTCAATCACCGCGTGAATGATGCCATCTTCGTTAAGGTGTCTCAAATTGAGGGTAGGTCCTGTGCTGTCATCAGTTAGGCGCATCATCAACTGCGCTCCGTAGTATTCTGCAGCAGTTTGCGATAAATGTCCGTGATACACGGGTTTCATTCCTTCAGGTGGATGTTCTATTATTACATCAACAGCTACTTGTCTTACTTCTTGAAACAGCTTTTTCTCATCCCATGACAACCTGAATTTTGCATTCATCCGCTGCTTATTTTATGTTTGAATTATAAAGGTTGCTATTAACTGCGCAGTTCATTTTCATGTTATCCTGTTATTTTACTTTGGCTTCCCTCTATTTTGTTGTTTCTGTGCAACTCTGTTAAAAATTCTCTAGTTAGATGCCCTAAAAAGAATAAGAGTATAAGATAATAATACTTTCCGCAGCTCTTGTGGCTTGGCCCGTAATTTGAACGCTTCTTGTTTTGTTGTCACACTAAGCCCTTACCATGTGCTTGCGTTATGTTTGCAACCCGGCTGCAACAAAGGGTATTGCTCATGACAATAAAACAGTTAATTGCGTTAAAGTTCATCGTCAGAGCACAAGGGCTGCTGATAAATTATGACCTCATTTAAGATAAGAATTAGAAGGATCCTCGGGGGCAAATGCAAAATCATTTAAGGTATGTTCTGGCAGGGGAAAGTATTTCAATAGAAAAGCTGTTCGGTTATTAAGTTTGTTTTGTACAGGATGGCTTTTTATATTGCTTGTTCTTGGCTTGTCGTATGCAGCTCTCTCACAGGAATATTTCTTATGCTATTGTAATACTTGCGTCTATTCTTTCTGTTATCTCAGTTTTGCCTTTGTTTAATTCAGGTATTCCTATGAACATTGATTCTCCTTGTCATTATCTTCGTTCATGGTGTGTTGCTAATGTTGATTCTTCGGTTCCTAACAACTGGTGCAATTTTTGGCAGGCAGGAGTTCCTGTTTCTCAGTATTATTATCCCCTGGTTGATTTTTTGACAGCGTTTATTGGTAAATTTATTGGTTTAGTGCTTTCGTATAAGCTATTTCTTGTGTTGACTTTGTTTGCTCAGCCAGTTGGTGCCTATGTTTTGTTGCGTTCTCTTGGCCATGAGCTTGCAGCGGGTTTTGCTTTCGCTTTGCTTGTTCTTAATCCCGGTAGTTGGCATTTTGCCGGTTTTGAAGAAGTGTTCTTAGTCGGGCTTTCACCGTATGTGTTGTCAATTGGTTTTTGGCTTTTGGGCATGGCTTCGTTTTTGTATTTTCTTCGCAGCCCTTCGTTTAAGTCATTAGTTCTTGCAGTAATTCCTACTTTGTTTATTACTCATCCTATGACTCTTATTTTTGCTGCTGTTTCTTATGTTTTTTTGGCAGTTGTGCATTACAAGCAGTTGTTGGCTCACAGGAAACTAGTTTTTCTTTTTGCGTTTTCTGTTTTGATTATTAATGCGTATTATATTATTCCTTTTTTGCTTAAGCTAGAGTTGTTTCCCAGAGCGATTGGCGGCTGGATTGACTGGAATGATTTTTTGGCTTATGTTTGGTCAAGAGTTCCATTTTTGTTGTGGGTTTTTGCTTTTGCAGGATTATTATTCATGAACAAGCAACTGCGTTTTCTATCAGTTTTGGTTGGTTTTTGGACAATTGTTAATCTTCTGCCAAGGCAGTCATGGCATGATTATTTGATTGGTATTCGTTTTGGTGCGATTCTTGCACCGTTTGTTTTTATTTCTGCTTCAGTAGTGTTTGAGCGGCTTGCGAAAATCAGAAAGTACGCTCCTTTGTTTTTGCTTGTTTCGTTGCTGGTTTTTACTCCTTTTGTTTGGAAGTTTTTTTCCAAATCAAGAGATCTTGGAAAAAGCATTCTTTTGTCAGAGCATGAAGTGTTTTCCAGCCAAAAAGAGGCGTATAAGTTCCTTTCATTAAAAGAAGGCAGGGTTTTGGCTGAGGAAACGTTGTATAATGCAAATGACGCCCGGGCGTTTACTCACAGTAATTGTATTTTGCCTGTTGTTTCAGGAAAGGAGCTTATTGGTTCTGGTCTTATTCTTTTCCCAAGAAATAGAACAGTGATGGATATTGGCATTAGTAGCATGGCTAAGAATTTGTTTCATAGACCTTTTTCAGATTATAATGTTTCAGATGTTTTAGAAATTTTGCAGGATTACAATATTAGATGGATTGTTGTTCATACTAATGTCTGGTTTGATTATTTCAAGAATTTTGCAATTGCTCAGTATGGTTTTGGTTCTGTGGGCGTCCTTGAAATGCCTGTTAATAACTCTTGGTTTAAAGCTAATGGGCAGATATTAAGCGAGAAATATGAGGGTATGAAAGCTGAAGCTGCTGTTGTGCTTAATAATTCTTCGCAGGTTATTTTAAAAACACATTATTACCCTAATTGGAAGGCATTTGTTGATAATTTGCCAGTTAAGTCATTTGATTGTAATGGTTTGTTGTGTGCGCAAGTTCCTGCCGGGTCTCATTCAGTTTTGTTTGTTTATAAGACGCAATTCTCAGAATGGCTCGGCTACTTGTTGTCCCTATTAGGCATTGTTCTCATAGGTTGGTTGTGGAGAAAGCCACAATAAACTACAAACAGAAAGCCAAGGTTAATTATGGCGGAAGAATTTAATAACCATATAAAAATGGTAAATTCTTCCTCATATAACAAACGAAACATATGCGAAAATTTACTTCGTTTGCTATAGTAAAGAATAAGTAGGTGCGAAAATATCCCGCCACTCTTGCTAATACCTGTCAAAGAAGGTGTTGTTATTTCCTAGCAGCCCTTGTGGCTTGATGAGTAGTTTGAAGATATTTTGTTTTGTTGTCACACTAAGCCCTTACCATGTGCTTGCGTTGTGTTTGCAACCCGGCTGCAACAAAGGGTATTGCTCATGACAATAAAACAGTTAATTGCGTTAAAGTTCATCGTCAGAGCACAAGGGCTGCTGATAAATTATGACCTCATTTAAGATAAGAATCATCCCGAACTGCTGATAAAGTATAGCCACATTTAAGACCAACTTACTTAATTATAACAACAAACATTAATTCTCGGATATCTACCTCCGCTGCTATAGTGTATTTTTAGAAAGGGCAAACAATTCATCCAGTCAAGTTAATCTCTTCACGTTGTTGCTCAAGATAAGGAATGGCTGCAAAATACTTCCGGGCCATACCTTCAAGATCTTTAAAACGGTTACTTCTCGTGGTTGCATCATGCTTTCCGTTCAAATGCTCTGGCAAAAATGATGCAAACGCAGGCGCATTGAGAGTCTCAAATGCTTCATGATTTGTAGGATCTTTTTCACGAACTCTGCCAAAATCCTCCCAAAATCTGGAAGAATCATCATACTGCCTAAATAAGAGATATGCCTCAGAATTCAGAACTCTGCCTTTGGTCATATCTTTTACTACCTGAATTGTATCAGTAACAGTTAACTCCCTTTCAATAGACCCTACTGATCTAAATAACTTCTTTTTTTCCTGAGATATCCTCACATTGTCCCAAGATTTCACAGCATAATAAATAACCCCTCCATATATACCATCAAGTAATGCAGTTGGAAAGAACGATCTAGGACTAAGAGAACGGCCTTTAGTAACTAAAAGCTCAACTACCTCAATAACTGCAATAGCGCCAAGAGCATACTTCCAGAGCTGCCTTTTCTCACTCTTTTCAAGAATGCGTTCTTTTGCTGCCGCATATTTTCCGTATTCACGCAAAAACTTCTCTTTCACTAACTTCTCAAGATAAACATATGATGAGGGAGATAAGGCATGCGCGCTTATTTCATCTTCTTTAACACGCTGAGCAAAATACTCACGAATTATTTGCGTCTTTGGAACACTTTCGTTCTCAAATCGCTCAAACAATTCCAAACAAATTGTTTCAAGCACTTTATTTGATGATTTTGTTTTACTCATGCTATTAAATGATATTATTGCTTGATTTTTAAACCCGTTCAAGCCAAAAGAGTGATGTTTATAAAGTAACCACTATTGGATAATAATGGTATGAAATTGCAATACTTGAAAACAAGAGAAAGCCAGCGAGGAAGCGAGGAAATGAAAGCCGGCTGTTTAATCGTTGCTGCAGCGGCAGGCGCTCTAGCATTGGTTGTTGGCGGAGCAAAATCATACACTACAATTGATACTGGCTATGTTGGTGTTGTCAATAGAATGGGACATGTGACTGGAGCAGTGTTTGATTCTGGATTTCAATTAAAAAACCCTTTTGACAGCGTTGTACAAATGAGCGTACGAACAAGAGAAAAGAAGGAGGATGATCTTACTGTCCCAACTAGCGAAGGGCTTACAGCAGAACTTGATGTTAGCATTTTATACCATTTAGAAAAAGACAAAGCAACTGAGGTTTATAAAAAACTCGGGGATGATGATCAATACGTCTCAACTTTTGTTGAGCCACAAATCAGAAGCACAATAAGAGAAGTAATCAGCGGATTCAAGGCAGAAGATTTATACACTGCTGAGAAAAGAGAGTTGGTTGGAAAAACGATTCATGATAAACTTTTCAAACTATTTGAAGAACGAGGATTAACACTAGAGAGTGTTCTTATACGCGATCTTGATCTTCCTGCACCTCTTGTAGAGAGAATAACTGCAAAACTCGGAGCAGAACAAGACGCTCTGGCAATGCAATACGTCATTCAAAAAGAACAGCAGGAAGCAGAAAGAAAAAAGATAGAAGCAGAAGGTTCTGCAAAAGCACAGGAAATAATGATGAAAACATTAACTCCTCAACTACTATCACTCAAACAAATAGAAGCATTAAGAGATCTCGGATCTAAGGGTCATGTTGTAATAATGCCTTATGACCAAAAATTAGTGCCTATCCTATCAGTTGATCCTACTCCTTCTGCTGAAAAACCATAATCTTGCTAACTTTTATAACTCAATATTCAATAAGAACACAATGCTTGAAACCATCTGCGAATATCTAGAACAAGAGCGACAAAGAATAAGAATTACAAAACTACGCCATCACAAAGATGCACACGTAATACAAAGCACAGACGTATGCGAGATAAGAAAAGAAATGCAGGCATATTATGATGAAAGCGCTTACGAGCACGATGCACATGTAGTTCACACAACAAGAGAATTACTTATACACTCGCTATGGCAATACCTGCAAGAAAATCCTAGCATACAAAAGATTGCAGACGGAGGGTGCGGAACAGGAGTAGACATTGCATTTCTGGCAAAACAATTTCCTGAAAAAAAATTCATAGGATATGATCTGGCACACGCAAATCTGAAAATTGCAAGAGAACGAATACGACGGCTGAACCTAAAAAACGTGTTTCTTGTACAAGCAACACACGAGCGTTTACCACTCACTGACTTAGATATGATATATTGTATCGGCTCGCTTGATAATGAGCAACAATTCTCACAAGAGCATCCTGAAACACAAGAATTTCAAAAACTACGGGACGAAATAATACAGTCATTCACAGAACAACTGAGAATCGGAGGCGTCCTTGCAACAACAATACGGTGCTGGCCGTTACGCGAAAGCGAAGTATATGCCAAAGACCAGACAAAAGACCCTAAATACGAAGAAATACTCAATGCATTACACTTTGATTTAGGAAGCGATAGGCCTTACTTTACAGTCAGCCACTGGAATTACTATACTGGCGATGAGGATTTTAGCTACGTCCTAACTTTTAGTGAAAAACTAGAAAAGCCACACATGCTCCAGCTACTCTCACAATGCCTTATGTGAATAAACTCTTCAAAAACAGCAAGTAATGCCTGAGCTTAAGCTTTGATGAACCAGCATCACGAGCACCAAAAACATATGGAACAATGCCAATACTTACTTTTGACTGCTTCAGAAAATCAAGAAGAACCTTATACCCTGAACCAACAAACCTTTTTTTACTGCTTTGAAGAAAAACGCTCTTTTTAACACCAAAAAATCCAGACATTGGGTCAGAAACGTAAGTGCCACGAACAAAAAGAACAAGCTTGGCAAGAAACGTTGCACCAAAAGAAATAATGCGGCGATACCAAGGCCAGTCAGAAGCAACCTTTTCCCTAACAGCAACAACAATGTCATTGCTCTCAAGCTGCTTAACAATATCAGGAATAACCTCCGGAGGATGCTGTAAGTCACCATCCATAACAATAACATACTCAGTAAGCGCATGCTCAATTCCATCAACAACACTTGCAGTAAGCCCATGAACCATTTCATCAGACCTATCAAGAAACTGCGCAAAAGAAAACTTCACAACATTCTCTTTCGTGCTATCTTTACTTCCGTCATCGCTGACAACAACACGAATATTTTCAAACCTGGATAATAATTCAAGCAGACGGTCTATGTTTGCACCCTCGTTAAACGTAGGGATTACAACAGTGACTTTGCTGAATTCCATTTCCTTGAAGAGCTGCGTGCAGTATAAAAGATTATGCATGCAAAAACAACACTAACAATTAAAGAAAAATCATTAACCCGGTCATAAGTCAATACAGTAATTCCTTCAGCACCATCTAACGCCATAAATGAATAATCCCCTGAGAAAACACGTCCTTTATCTGACTTCCAGTAAGGATGATAGTTCATTTTAAGCACTAAATTGCCTGTAGCGTTCAAAACAATCCTGTGACGTGTTTTTTCCAATAACTCTCCTTCTCCAACAACAAAATCATTATTAAAAGGAAGCTCAAAAACATTGTACCCGCCTGAAGAAAAAACCTTCTTCCCTGCCGGAGGAACCTTATCCGTAACAATATACTGAACATTGAAACGCTCTGCCAGCCAAAGAAATTCATCGCTTGAAATGTTTTTCCTTCCAAACCACAAATCATCAGCAAAGTCAACAAGATTTGCCATAGCAATTTTCGGATTATGAGTAAAGCCAGAAACTGCACTTACATTAGAAACAACATGAGCCAAAGGCATAAGATTGTACTTAGAATTATCTGAAGTATCATCCAACAAAACCCTGCCTTGTGCATTATTCACAAAACCAAATGAATCAAGCAAGTTCTGGGGAGCAACAGCAAACCACGCACCAGGCAACAAAAACGCAATCAGCACTGAAAATACTAGCCCAAGATAGGGTTTAACATTAACTCTGGAAAAAACATCAGCTGCAAAAAAAACAAGCCCTAAACGGACATACAACAAGAATCGCTCAGGAATAATGCTTGAAAAAAGCTTAAAACCAAAAATTTCCCAAGGACCCAAAGAAATAACCAGCATAGCACAGGAAAAAAACAAAACTGCCTTCTTAACCCGGGAAAAATCACGCTCAAAAAAAGCAGAAACTAATAAAATAATACTGGGAATGCTAATAAGAAAACTACGCCAAAAACCCCCTCCTGATTTGAGCAACAAATAACCAAACTGCTTCAGCTTAAACAACAAAGAAGCGCCAGAAGAATACGGAACAAACCACGCCCTTGTTTCAACAAAAGGAAACCAGTAAAAGAATGTAAGAGCCGAGCCAAACACAACCGGTAAAAGAACTCTCGGTTTCTTCCATACCACAACCAAACAAGCAGCAAGAACGACTGCAGCAATTGCAGAATAAAGATGAGACAGAACAATCAACCCAAAAACAACAGACTGAAGCCACAACTTAGAGGATTTTACAAGCAACAAAAAAAACCATAACAAAAGCGAAAAACCAATAAGCTCAGCCCACAACCCCTCAAGAATCCGGTTTAATAATTGTGCCTGAACAACAAAAACAACAGAAGCCAAAAAAGCACCCTTAGGAAAAAATGACTTAAGAAAAGAATAAACCGACAATGCAAGAAAAACCTGCACCAAAACAAGAAACACCTTATAGCCCAAACCAACCCCAAACAAATAAGAAAGAAGTCCGGCAATCCAAAAACCAAGCTGATAATTATACAACTGAACAGGCATTCCCGCATAATCAGCATCACTCCAACCAGAAATCCAACCAGACCTTAAAACATCAGAAAACCACACGATTTCTGCCTGCCTTACCGGATTGTCAGTGTATGCAAGATAGCCCGACTTAAAAACAGCAAGCAATGGAATTACTGCAATAACCAACAACAGCCAAAACTCTTTTTTGTTTATCATACAGACATCACATACAAGGTTTCAACACCGTGCTTGGTAGAGTACTCTTTATAATCCTGCAAGCTACCCTGAGGCAGAGAAGAAGGATTCCAAACACCTCCTTTTTTCAAAATGTAATAAACAGGAAGCAAAGAATTATCCCTTAAAAAACCACCAACTGAAACCAAAGAATAATTTGATTGCATGTAAGCCCAAACATCAGCATACTGCTGAAGCATCTGCAAACCCCCTAAGGGAATATGAACAAAAACATAAGAAATATTATGCAATTGTTCACCCAACTGAATTTTTGAAAGATTAGTCCTTGGCATGCCCGGACAAACACGCTTCGCAGCAAAACAAACACCAACTGATTGAGACTCCCCGACCATATAAAACGCATCACCCTGCCCGGTATGCTCCTGAATATAGCTGCCTGCAACATCAAGCCCATAAAAAATCGTGTCAAACTGAACATTTGTCCGCTCCTTAACTGCACTTATAGTTGGAAGCAACAAAAGCAAAGGAAGATATTTCACAAAAGGCATTCTGATAACACTATAACAAATAATACCAAATACGTACAAAATGAAAGCGCTTGATATCGCAATCAAAGGAAGAAAAGGAAACTGATAATAACTATGACCCTTAAAATAATCTGCAAGAATCATCAAATACGGAACTAATGCAACAGCATAGCCGAGAGAATATCTTGAAATTCTTGAACGAATAAAAAAAAGCATGCAAATCAGGCCGAAAACTGCAAGCCAAAAATACCAAGAAGTAAAATTATCTAACGTATACGCCTTTAACGTAGGGAAGTATTGATTCCAATACTCAGAACCAAAAATCCGAAACAAATCAACCCTTTTCAACGTATTAGAAGACAAATCAGAGCTTACATTAAGAAGTCCTGAAATAACCCCATTCCACAACAAAAAAGGAATAAAACAAACAACAAACAAAACAAAGTGCTTACGATAACTGCTCTCAACAATCCTGCTAAAAGGAAAAACAAATACCAGAGGAAACAAAACAATCAAAAAGGTCATCTTAAGCAAAGCAGTAATGCAGAAAAAAACCCCTGCCAAAACGATATTCTTCAGCAATGGTTCATCAATCCACTTCACAAAATAATAGCTGGCAAGAACAGCAAAAAGCAACGCAGGACTTTCTGGCTGAAAATTCCTACCAAAAAAAACAGACAACGGCAAAAAAGCAAAAATAAACGAAGAAAGCAAAGCAACATAATTATTCCTGCTCAACTGCCGAACAAAATAATAAAGCGCAACAATCGTTCCAACAGACGCCAAGACCATAAGAAAGCGAGGCCACCAAAAATTAACCCCAAACAACAACCAACCAAAAGAAGCAAGCCAGCTCAAAACAGGAATTTGAGGATACTCCTCAAAATAACAAGGAATCTCCCCAACACCACACAAATAATACGGCCTTCTAAGAAAATCCCAGCCCTCCCAGTTTCCAGAATAAAAATAATAAGAAGGAACAAGATACTCATTCTCCTTCATATTATGATAACCGATACTTGGGAAATCAATATTAAAAAAACGCAAATAAAAACCAAAGACTACAAATACCAGAAGAAAAACAAAAGACAGCTTAAGCTTAGGGGGGCTCATAACACAAAAATAAGCGAACAAGAATATAAAGGTTAAGGATGGCTGAGATTAACTTTAGCTTTCTATAACCCCACAATAAAACTTCAAAACATTTTTTTAAATGAATTAATTATCGCACTTTCTCAACTCTGACACGGAAATACAGCGTTTTATTAGCCAGAGGATGCTGAGACGGGTCTAAACCGTAACCTTGCTCAGCCAAAACCTCAATAGTCCGCTCATCACTCTCTTTCATACCAGCAATACCTTTACTAAACCCGTCAATAAAACCTGCTTTACCATACACAAAATCAACAGGCGAGCCATTTACGAAATCAGAACTCGGAGTGACATTACTATCTTTAATAGTGCTATCAAACACTGTTTTATCTGGCTCTGTCCAGCCAATATAGTTCAGCCGAACTCTCGCACCATTCTCAATAACTGAGTGAGGAACAAAATCAGAAAGCAATGTGGTGTTTTTTCCTTCCCAATCCACTTTGTACGTATAAATCGGTTGGCCATTAAGCTCTTTCTCAACCTTGAAAAACTTATAATACTTCAATCCATGCGCCTGACCAAAGAACAAACGCACAAAAATACTTTTGTGCACAGGAATGTTGGCCAAAATTGCTTGAAGATTGCCGTCCTCTTTAGGAAGAATTGCAATACCTGCATCAATAATCCCCTCAGGGTATTCTTTTGAAACAACCTTACCTTCCCTGTTAATATACGATACAGACTTTACAAGCCCCGGACCCTGATTAGTTGGAACAAATGCTTTATCACCCTCTAAGAAAATACCATTGCCACACTCAACTCTTGAGCCATTTCTGAAAGAACAGGAAGAAGAGCCACCACTGAAAGAAGGCCAAGGAGCAATCCAACTATTAGCGTCACTCTCAGAAGCAATAGAATTAACCTCCGCATACCTTTGGCGTGCAATATCATCACTATAATTATATCTCTCTTTCATATAAGCAATTGCATCATCCTTCGGCAGTTTCTTAACATTAACCCACAAATCAGCCCTTTCAAAATTCCATGAACCAAAATGCGCCCAAACACCGCCCTTACCAATCATATCATTACTAGCAATAACAAACGCTTCAGGGGGCTCGCAATGCGTAAACCCGAGGACTTCTTTAATCTGCGAATCATTAAACAGACTGGCTTTCAAAATGCGTGCAGCTTCCTCTTTATTAGAAACGGTCAAAGAATTTATTATTTTGATAGATGCAGGAGTGAAATTAATAACCTCATTAACCTTTTCAAATGCCTGATTGCCACCACAATCCAGCATTCTAAGAATGCCAATACTTTCTTCTTCATCCTCAGTCAAAAACAACTTTCCAACCCAATGAGCCATCGGCGTATTCTGCCAAGCACCATCAAAAGTAACAGGGCGGTCAGCAACATACTTAAAATGATGACCATAATCCCACCAGCTCGTAATAATCGCATTAGCCATACTTGATTCCCTAATCTCAACAAGTGTGTTATACCACGCATCATTCATAATAGGAACATCATTTCTTGAAAGCCCATAAGAACTACCTACTGTGCTGCTCATGGAAAGAGCGAACAACACAAATATAATCAGCGTAGTTATCCATTTCTTAATCCCAAAATTCTTCAAACAGAAATCCCCAATAACCTTTACCAACAGCCCGGCAGAAATACCGAACGCAATAGCAAATGGCGGAACCATCATCATAACAAAACGAACACCCTTTGTAGTAGCATACATTGCTGCAAAAAACCAAATAGCCAAAAATATAGAATAGCCTGCTTCGCGATGATTATGCTCATCACGCATGAACAAACAAAGACCAATCCCGATTAAAGACAACAACAACAGATAATTCCCGAACTGGCGAACGACATCCTTAAGCGAAATAGGATTAAGCTCGGCAACAGTTGTATAAACATTCGGCCAAAGATTTGAAGCAGACGCTTCCTTAATCATAGTAAATCCGAACGGCGCAAAAGGCGCATCCAAAAAGCCAGAAACCCTGCCCTGAAACAAAGAAACAAAAATTGCTGAAACAACAACAAGAACAATACCATATAAGACGGCATTCTTAAGCCGGGAATCAACAAGTATGCCTGATAATTTACTGCCTTTAATCACCTGATAAACCACGGCAAGAACGATTAACGCAATAATTGCAACACCTGCAACAACAAACTTCTCAACAAACAAGCCAATTAATAATACTAGCGCTAAAATGCCAACAAGCCATCTCATATCAGATAAAAACGCACGCCAACTGGAAAATAACCCGAGAGCATACAAAATCCTAATAATTGCGTAAACCCCGAAAGTAGCAAGAATAAAATCAAAAATATACCACCAGCCACCCCAAGCAATAGAATAAAGCCCAATAACAAAACCACAAATTCCTGCAAACGCCCACTGTTTACTTTTTTCTTTCTCATGAAAGCCCGCCAAGAACAAAAATGAAATCAGCATCGGAAACAAAATATTGTAAGCATCAGTATCGGCATGCCCCCACAACGTTCTGCCAATAACTGCAGGATGAAGCCCGAGCATAGCAACAGCAAAAAAACCACCAATCCATCCGCCATAACGACTGGCTAAAAAGTAAGCAGGAATGAATGACAAAAACATAAGCACAACAGGAAGATAATTTGCACTCTCCATCAAAGGAACCTTTCTGAACAAAGAAACAATCTTGTGAAAGTAAGCAATAACATAAGGATGCAAGTCATGAGGATCGGTAGTAGAACCGCGAGGAGCAATAACATGGTCGTCCCACTGCTTTCCATCTTTTATCCGATCACCAAGAATTCCTTTATCAAGATAATTCCTTGCCAACCGAATATAATTATACGGGTCAATGTCCGGCATGTAAGTATAAGTCTTGCCATCTTCAGTATACTCAAAATGTGACTTGAACTGGTTTGTAATCTGGTCTGTTTGCTGAGCAATCAAATCCTTCTGAGAACTCATAATCTCATCCAAATTGTCATCAACAAGCTGTTTCTTCCTGTCATCAGGAAGATTCGGATACTGCTGGTTAATCTGATCAACAACCTGATTCCTATAAAAATCATTCACAGCATTCCTTGCCCAATCAAGAGTAGGTGGAAGCGAAGCACCCTGCAAGCTAGTCCATGTTGCCCCCCACGGGCAATGAAGCTTTCCAACACAAGGAAAGAAGTTGGAATTAGGAACAAACTGCAAAAGCATAATCAAAAGAAAAACCAGAACTGTTTTGTATTTCAGCACAAACTGCTTTATAACCCCAAAATCAAAAGAGATATCTTCTGGTGAGGAAGAATTACTTTTTAAACCGGGCATGTCAGAATTCTCAGAAGAAGAACTCCTGCGTCCAGAACTGAAAAATCCTTTTATCTTATTCCACAACTTGCCAAAATCAATAGTAATATCGTCCTCTGCCACAATACTGAGGAAGAGCAACTACTTAAAAAGATTAGCTAAGATTAACTAAAAAACCAGAACTCTTTTTTCTCCAATAGACATTAATAATTATCAGAGAATGCGCCATTTATTTCCCAAAAGCCCTATCTGATACTCGCTGTTAAATTATTCCAACGCCACTTCTTTTGCCAGCGCGATAACAGCAGCAGCAAGGAATTCATTTGCTTTTGTTCTCACATTCCCATCAAGTGATTTATCCTTTAACATGCAGTCAACACTAGAGTAACTTCTTTTTTGTACAAACTTCAGGACAGCGTTCATTTCTGCATCAGCTATTCGTGCCTGCGCTTTTTGGTTTGTTTCTGCATCATCATTACTAAAATCATACGCCAGCTGTCTAAGGGAAAGATAATCTCCGTTTTGCACGTGTTCTTCAATCGCTTTTTCGCACAACTTACTGCGGGCTTTTTTTGCCATTTCGCTCACGCACCTACTTACCCGTGTTTCTTTCATAATCTCACTGAGTTGGGACAGGTTTACTTCTTTTTCAGCATTTGCAAGTATTACCATTCCTGCCGCATCTCTAGTAGCTTGCTCAAGTTGCTGATTCGTCATCATATCTCGGACACATATAAGATTATTTGTGGACGTGTATGCTGCAATTGCGACGCTCCCTGCTTTAATTCTCAATTCAGCATTCAGCTCAGGATCTTTTGCAATCGTAATAATCATATAAATCTCACTTCTTCGCAAGTACTCACCAATTGCCTGCAATGTTATAGATGGCATGAGTTCTCTTGCTCTGTCTCTGACTTTTTGCTCAAGAAGCTCATTTTTCGCAATATTAGTGAGAGCAGGGTAGTCATAAGAGCATGCACTTTTTTTAATAGCGTTCATTGCCGCAGGAGTCACCTGCTCCCTTGCTTTTGTTCTCATGTTTTCAGAATTTCGCAAATCATCAGCAATTTTCAAAAGTGTTGAATACCATCCCCGTTCTGCATAAGAAGCACATAATCTTTCTGTTGCTTTGAAACGTATATTCTCGTCAGGATGCTGCTTTGAAATTAATAGTAATTCTTCCAAATCATTTTGGTCTTTGCCCATCTTTTAATCAAAAAAGAACGTAGAATAAAAACATGTGCTTTGCAAACCACAACAGCCGTGGCTCTGCAAGCAGCAGTTTCAGAATAAACCTTGAAGGAAATTCTCTCGGATGCTCGCGAAGAATCTTTTTTATCTTTTCTTTATTCATCAACCAAAGCAAATAATCATAATCTTTATCGGAAAACCTATTCAGTATCTTTCGGATACGCTCATGAATCCATAACTCACGACGTAATGAACGCAAATAATACTCATACGGCTTATTATTCTGTATTGACTCTGCAAGCGCTTTGGAAGACAACATTCCGGTAATAATACCCCCGCCAGTAGTGGCTTTAACAAAACCGCCAGCATCACCAACAAGAAAAACATTTTTATTCTGAACAATCCGCTTTTTATAAATCGGGATAGGACCTCCTGTCATGCTAACAATAACGCCATTAACCCTTTTCTGCAATTTCTCAAAAAATAATCTTGCTTTGTTAGTGCCAGCAACACCCACCCTAGACAAGACATTTGATTCAGGAACACTCCAACCAAAAAAACCGGGAGCAACATCACTGCCGAACCATGTTTCAAATTTATCAGAAACCCACTTGCTTTTCATAGTCGCCTGACAACCAATCCAACAATCCTGCGTTTCATAAAGCCTAGAACTCTTCGCAACCTTACTTAGAGGACCATCTGCACCTACTAAAATATCAAAAGAATGCACTGTCTCTTTGCCATTATGCCTGAAAACTGCTTTATTATTTGTATGAGACACAAACTTATGCCCTAAATGATATTTTACACCAGACCGCGTTGCCATTTCAGCAACAAACTTATCAAACCTGTGCCTGCATATGATATACTCATCCAAAGGAACTTCAATACTCGCATTAGACGAATGAACCAAAACACTGCGCGCTTTATTCACTATATATTTATCATCATAAGGAACAAGATCAAATAGTGCTTTGGTAACAATACCTGTGCATTGGATAGGCATGCCAATCTCTTTATGATCCTCAAAAACACTAACCGCATGACCTTGGCGAGCAAGCAAATACGCAGCATAAGACCCGGCAGGTCCTGCACCAACAACACAAACGTTCATATTGAAAGAAATAAGTTAAGGTTATTAAATATTCTGGCATTCCTACAACTTATGGAAGAAGAAGGCGAGATGGAAAGCAAAATAAAAGAAGCATTACAATCATTAGTGATAGTGGTTCCTATTGCTGCAATTTTATACTTCGGGTTGTGTTATGGGATACAAAGACAGACAACAGTAAAAATACGGAACATTGACAGATACTCAGGAAGAATACAGACAGACAAAGGAGAATTCATTTACGCAATAAACACAGGAAAAAGAGAATTAGCACCAGATTTGAGAACTGGCGAAAAATACGTTATAACATATAGAGGAGAACCACTAATTTTCAACAGATACGCGAACAAAGCGCTACCAACGAAGTGAATATAGGCAATAAGATGTTTTAGATTGCTTCAAAGAAGCTGTCAGCACTGTCCATTAGATTGCTTATTATGCACGAATGAACTTACTCGCGAGTAACACTAAGGTTTATAAGTCAAACAAAAATAAACTGCGTAATTGGAGGTTATTCACAATGAAAAAAACAACAGTTTTAGCAGGACTTGCATTAGGAGGATTAGGATACTTGGTTGCAAACAGGATGTTTGCAGAGGAAGCACCACAAATACAAGAAGCACCACAAATCAATGCTGAAACACAGATAGAAACAGGAGAAGCAGCACAAGAAACAATACAAGAAGCAACAATAACTGTAGAAGATCCAAAAATAATTGCACAAACACCAATGCTTTTTGGAGCACCAATAACATTAGAAGAGCTAGAAGCACAATTATTGAAAAGTCAAGAACAAAAGACACCAGAACAGCCAGCATCAGTTCCAGTCACTACTCAAGACGTTGTAGAAAAAAAAGAAGAATCAACAGCGCAAAAGACAGACTATGATGCAGAAATCAAAGCATCAAGAGAAAGACAGGCAGAAACTGCAAAAAGAATTGCACAAATATATGAAGATCGAGTGAGCTCGCGTGCAGAAAGACAGAAAAACGCAGCAATGCTGGAAGCACAAAAAACAGTTTATGCAACAGAACAAGCAAGAACTGACATTGCAACGTATGAACAATTAATAGTTGCATACGAACAAAAACTTGAACTGCTAGGAAAAACAAACGCAGCAACAAACCAATACAGAAGCGAAATAGACATTCTAAAACGCGAATTAAGAGAAATGCAGAAAAAACTCAATGACTACAAGTCAGAAACAGATGGTCTTGAGCAAAAATTTGATAACGGCGTTAAAGACAACGGTGGAATTGAGCAAAAGGTTGAACCACCTGCAAATGTGCCAGAACAAGCTACGACAAATACACCAGCAACTTCACTAGTAGAGCCAGTGCTGCCACCACAAAAAAGATATGTTTCACCACAAGAACTGGCTCAAACGCACCTAGGAGCGGCACCGGGACCAGAAGAATACAAAGCAGCAATCAGGGCACTACACGCAGAAGAAAGCGAATACCTATCAAACAGAAACGAAAGAGTGCAGTATGAAAACACGCTAAAAGACTTAAAAGCAGGATTCACAGCAAGCGCGTTTGATCTTGCAAAAAAACTCGCAAGCGTTGACAAAGCAGGAGCAAGAGCATTTTACGAGGAGAACAAAGATCAAATGGACTGGTCAAGCATGAGGTTCGGCAATATTAAAAGAAAAGCACTAGAAGCAAAGGTCTACCCACAATAATTTTTTTCTTTAAACGTATTAATACTACTCCGCGATAGTTACATAAAGCGAAGCTTTTTAAATCAAGCGAGAATCAGCACGCCATGGCAGGGCTTTCTAGACGATTAGGATATATTTGTGCAGGCGGGGCATTTGCTATACTCGCCGCATATTACCTAACAAAAACATATTTAGGAGAACACGCACAAAACACAGAACAAACACCAAAACCAGAACAGACAACAAGCGAGTTTCATAGCGCACTAGAACAAAACATAATACCAAAAAAAGAACCACCACAAACAGAAGCACAGATACCGGTTTCTGTCCAAACACCGCTGCCGATGCCAATTATACCTCTTCTGCCATCACAGCCAGAACCAAAAAAACTAAAAGAAGAATCATACACAAAACCAGAAGATCCGATAACTGCAGTATACCGACAAAGAATAGAAGCGCTACAAAAAACACAAAGCACACATTACGATGCAGTTAATCTCGCATACACGCTTGAAAAAGAACTAACTACTTCACAAATAGGAATACTAAACAACAGAATAAAAGGACTAGAAGAACAATTGAACGAAGCAATCAAAGCAAACAGTTTAGCAAAACAGCGCGAGAGCGAACAACAAACTAGCCAAGAAGAGATTGAAGCATTAAAAACAATGCTCGATCAACTCAAAAAAACAAAAGACACACTAAAACAAGGACTAGAGGCACAATTAGAATGAGAAATTACGTCATAGGAGGTGCATTGTTAACTGGTTTAGTAACTGCAGGAATATGGCTAAACAAAGAAAGCCAAGCAGAACCACCACAAAAAGACAATACCCGATTCTTACAAGCGTTAGAATCCCACTTACGAGGACAAGAGCAAAAAAGACAGCTACAAGAAAACCCAGAACTAACACAGGTACAACTAATGCAGGAAGAAATCAAAAAAAGACGAGAACAACTCACTAAACTAGAACAGCATGCAACAAAAGCAGCTGAAACAAACCGTGAAGGACATAAAAAACAAGCCGAACAAACGCAATTACGTGAAATAGCGCAGCAATTACAAAAACAAACAGCAGATCTGGAAAGAGCGCGAGCAATTCTTGAAACAAGAATTGACACCGAAATCAAAAAGGGCTATGAACGAATGGAAAAACCGGACGAGCAAACAACAAAGCATCTTCCAATACCGCCTGCGCTTCCACAACAAATACCACAACCAGTAATCTTACAGAATGCACAGTTACTACCACAGCCACAAACCGAACAACCACAACCAAAACAACAAACAGAACAACCACAAATGAAATACCATCTTACGCCGGTTATTTACGGACAACAACCAGATGTGGTTTATGCCAAAGGACAAACACATGCAGGACTCGTAATAACAAACAAAGACAGAAACCAATTAACAAAACCAAAACTACTTGAACAAATAATTAGCTCAATAAAAACCACACAAACAGATGATGAAGAACGATTAAGAGAAATGGCACAAGCATATGAAAGAATACTACACAAATATAATACTGATGAAAAACTACAAACAGAGTACCCTCAGAACATTATAGAAAAAGAAGTTGTAAAGCCAATAAGCAAAGGAGCATACAAACTAATACAGAAATACATAGAAGACGGCAAACAATGGCGGGCAAAAAAAGCAGGCAATGACTTCAGAGCGTTCCTTACACTATACCAGCAAAGAATGCTACAAAACAAATACGCTAAAGAGTTCAAAGAACAATTATACACCTCAATGCCAAAAACAGAAATCAAAGACATCCCTATTGCTAACTTATTCACGCACAAAGAATATTCTACGCATAATATCGCACCATGGCAAATCCACACATGGGTAGCACACGCAATAGCACAAGGATTGGACCCATTCACACAAATACCAGTGGCAGGCACTGTGTTTAACGTGCCGAGAAATATAGCAGAATCAGCAGGAAGAAACGTGTTTTTAGGACCAGAAGCAAACAGAGCATTGTTACACCCTCAAGACAGCGGGAGTAATGACTTAAAGGTATTGGGAGCAAATACGCTATTAGGATGGGGAATATACCGAGGATTCTGGGCAGGCAATGAAGCAAGCGCACAATCAACACTAGTAGGAAATCAATCAACATCAACAGCAATCACACCATAATAACATTCATGCGATTAGCAATACTATTAGCAATATTATTGGCAGCGCCTTTTGTAAATGCCATAGCAGAAATAACATATAAGTTTCCAATAAAAAACGTTGAAATAGAGGCATACGACTGCCTGAACAACGACTGCAGCCAAACAAGACAATTCTCAGGAACCTTTCCACAAGGAACAACAACAAATAACGGACAAATAACCATAAAATTTCCAAGCACGCTGGCAACAAGTCAGGGCTATGCAATATACTATTTCAGTAAGGGTTATTTGCCAGAAGAAGCAAGAGCAACATGGCATACGTTCGGCAATCAAGGAATTGCTAAAGCAACAATAAACATACCAATAGAAAAAAAAGCAGTGTGCAGAGCAGTAATAGACAATTTTGAAATCATAAATGATGCGCACGCAAACCTGCCATTAAAGATAGATGTTTCTGCTTCACTAAATGCAGACACGCACAGCGCATTCGCCTTATCAGACAATGATGTTACATTTATACCCGAACACAGAAAAAAAGAATTCTATAGCGTTGACACGAGAGTAAAACTGAAAATAAGTGACGAAAACGAAAACACAATAAACGAACAAAGCGCAAAGTTTGAAAGAGAAAATGCGTTATTTGCAGGAACAAAAGCAAAAACACAATTCACGTTCCTACCAATAAAAGAATCAAAATACAAAGCCACAGTGCAAACAGAAATAACTGACAACCAATGCCAAAAGCAGGAAAGCCAAACAAGCACCAAAGAATTTATTGCGTTGTCAGATTCTCCAAGAAACGAATGCTACACAATACTAAATAACCTAAGAACAACAAAAGAAGAACCATTCACCATCGGCTTTACAAAGATAAGCAACAAAGCAAATGAATTTCCTATAAATGACCAAAGATACGGCATAATGCCAGTTCCGACAGAAATACAATACAAAATCAAAGATACTATTCAAACTGAGGAATTGTCTGCAAACCCCGACAGCATAAACCCGACGACACACACAAAATCATTCGTCCTTCAACCGGGCAAATACGAAATTGAAGTAACTGCAAAAGCAAAAGGACAATGCACAAAAAACACTCCCGAAACAATGTCAATGACCTTCACAATCCCCGAAAAACCAAGATTCAATCTGACAATGCAGGTACTGAACAACAAAGGAAAGCCAGTTGATAATGCGGTAATAGTTCTGGGAGAAAAAACAAAAAAAACAGATAACGGAATTGCAAAATTCCTGAACCTTATCCCGGGAGCGTATGCGTATACAATAAGCCACCAATCAGGCAAAGATGCAGGACAAATAAGAATAACCAATACAAACCTATTTTTCACAACAACACTACAACCAAAAACAACAGAACACCAACTAACTATAACCATAAAAGACAAACAAACAAAAGAACCTTTAGATGCAACAATAATTATAGGAAGCAAAACATTCTCAATAAACGGAAAAGGACAACTAACGCTTGCCAAAGGAGAATATGTCCTCACTGCAAGCAGCGACGGCTATATAGATGAACAAAAAACAATAACACTTGAGAAAGACACTGAAATAACAATACTCTTAGAAAAAATACCTGCCAAAAAACTCAAGCTAGACGTGTTCACAATAGACGCAGCAACAAAACAACAATTGAACGCATTAGTAACTGTAAATGAAAAAACACAACAGCCACTCAACGGCAAAACATCGTTCATACTCCCACAAGGACAATACACTGTATCTGCATCACATTCCGGATATCAAACTACCACAGAACAGATAAACCTTCAGCAAAACACAAAAATCACACTGGAATTAAAGCAGGCATTCATAGGAACATTCGCACTATCATTTCAGGTAAACGACAGCATAACAAACGCGCCAATAAAAGATGCAACAATAAACGTTGCAGGCAATACTCTATTGACTGGAGATTCTGGCAAAGCAACAATTGTTATACCTTCGGGAATGCACACGTTCACAATAATTGCTAACGAATACCATCCCTTCACAAATACAATAAGCATTGACAAAGATACAACAGTGCAAATAAAACTAATCCCTTCAGGCATTAAAGTGCAAACCGCAGAATTCACAGTATTAGACGAAAAAACACTCCAAGGAATAGAAAATGCAGTAATAACCTTCCAAGGAATGAGCGCAACAACAAACAACAATGGAAAAGCATCATTTTTCAACACAAACAATGGAACATTCATGTACGAAATAACACACCCATTATACTTGACATTACGAGACCAAACAACAATAAACGGAGATGCAAAAATAACTGCAATAATGCGCCGAAACCCAGACAAAGAATTCCCTGATGATTTCCTCAAAATAAGAATTGAAAAAATAGAAATAGAACAAAACCGTGCACTAATATCCTACAAAAACACAGGAACAAAACCAATAAACAACGTAAAAACAATCATCCACTTACTAGGCACAGACATCAGAGCATCAGCAGGACCTGATGACATAAGAGCAGGACAAAAAATAACTCATAGCATATACCTCGGCGAAAACGAAGAACTAAGCGGAAAATATATTGCCAGAATCAGCATTGGAAACGGAAAACACAATAGAGTAATCCACCGCGAAATTGATTATGACTCTATAAGAGCGTCTCTATATGACTACTCATGAATGAATAACCTACCGAAAGATTTATAAGGATGTGCTCAATACTCACAAAAAACAGGGGGTTTACAATGAAAAGAATAGCATTTTTAGCAATATTGATTGCGGCAATAGCCATATCAGTTCAGGCACTGCCGGTAACGATAGACACCGTAGAAATTGATGATGTATTACTCCAGCCGAGTTCAACAACACGGCTTGATATAGAAAGAGGACAGAACATCAATGTTAGAGTAAAAATAACTGCACAAGCAAACCTACCCAATGTGGAATTACTCGGATTTTTATCTGGTTACGAATTCAACGATATACCAAATGAAAGAATAAGCGACGTAACACAATTATTTGACTTACAATCAAACGTAAGCTATGTACGAACGCTGCAAATCCCCTTACCATCAGACGCACAAGTGGATGACTACAAGCTAAGAATAATAGTAAGTGACAGATTCGGAGAATCAACAAATGCAAACTTCAACTTCAAAATTGATGCAGAAAGACACAGTTTGAAAATAGAAGATGTGCTACTCATTCCGGGAGCAAGAATCAGGTCAGGCAGTGCACTCCTTGCAAGAGTTCGCATTGAAAACAAAGGACAAAGAGACGAAAATGATGTAAAAGTCGTAGTTTCTTTACCTGCATTAGGAGTCAGCGCAACTGATTACATAGATGAAATACAAAATAGTGACAGACAGGATGAAACAGAGGAAATGTTCCTACGATTGCCAAGATGCGCAGAACCCGGAATATACAAACTCAATGTAGATGTGTTCTTCAATGATAACCGAAGAAAAGAAAGCACTACAAGAGACGTGCAAATAATAGAAGATTCTACATGCGCGCAGCCAACAACACCTACATCAACAACAGGCCAAGGAACAATAGTTGCTGCTACCCAATTAGTAAACTTAGTACAGGGAGAAAGCACAATTGTGCCATTCTCAATAACCAATCCTGGAAGAACCCAACAACCATACACTATAAGCTTCCAAGCACCACAAGGACTTAACATCAAAGTAAGCCCAACAAGCTCTATAATAGTTGCTCCTGGAAAAACAGAAACGCTTTACGTATCTCTTGAAGCAAAAGACATTACAGGAACACAAGTTGTTACAGCAATAGTAACATCAGGAACAGAGACGCTGCAAACAACCAACATAACCGTGAACATCACGCCAAAAACAAGCATGACAAAGATCCTTCAGGGAGTGTTAATCGCGCTTGTGGGTTTGTTAGTGCTAATAGGAATAGTAATAGCACTCAGACGCACTGGCTCAGACAGGACACAACCTTATTACTGAGCCCTCTTTTTCATGAAAATCCTACAATTAGCACTGCTTTTGGCACTGGCAACAGGAGTAGCAGCCCTTCAGGAAAACTTTGCAATAACTGCTCCTTCTACGATTACAGTTATTGCCTGCACACAACAAAGCAGCGAGCTTATAATAACAAATACAGGACAAATAACCAGTGCTTACACAATAACACAACAAGGGCAACAACTGGCTGTAATAAGCGAAAACCGGTTTGTGCTACCTTCTGGCCAAACAAAAACAGTCAAGCAAACAATAAATACACCATGCAATGCCCAGCCAACAACACTAACAACAACAATAACAACATCATTAGGAAATACCAAAACAATACAACAAAAAATACAGCCATTAATACAAAAAAACATAGCTATAACTGCTCAAATCCAAAAAGCCAAAACAAACCCCTGCGAACAAGCAAACTACAACATACAACTCACAAACACAGGCAACTTCCAAGAAAAATATACGACAACTACTGAAGCAAAAATTCCGATAAAAGGATCCACAGCACAAACAAGCCTTGCACCAGGACAAACCCAAACAATCCCAATTCAAATAATCCCTGCAATATGCACGCAGACAGGAAACCACATAATAACTGCAATAACCAAAGCCAGCACATCACAACAACAAGAAAAAACTTTTCTCCAGCTAGAAATAAACAATCCAGGCATTCCCTCAATAAAAATGCCAAAAATAAGGATTGATTACACTAACAACTCAATACCTATAACAATAACAAACACTGGAAAACCAACAACTTACGACATAAAGATACAAAACATACCCTGGGCAGCAATAACTCCAAATACGATATTCATAGCAAGCGAAGAAACGAAAACCGCAATAATAACAACAAAACCACCAAAAAACACGAAAAAAGCAACACATAAAGGAATACTCACAATAACCTCTGAGGGAAAAACATATACTGCCGGAATATCAATACAACTAAAACCAGAAACATTTATTGAAAAAAACAAAACAACACTGCTAGGAACAATACTCGGTGCAATAATACTCGCACTCGTAGCAATGCTAGTGTATGACTACACACAATCACCGGAATACAAACAAAGACAACAACAACACAAAGAGGAAATACTCAAAAAACTCAAACAAAAACTTGAAATAAAAAGAAAAGAAGAAGAAAAAAGAAAACAAGAGCAAGAAAAAACAAGAGAAGAACACGAGCAAAAAGCAATTGAACGCCAGAAAAAAGCCAAAGTAATAAAAGAAAAAACAAAAAACGCCGCAAAACGCATACGCAACATATTTCTGCCGATAATACTCATACTAATACTCGGCGGCTTAGGATATGCTGGCTATACATATAGAGAGACAATAAAACAAAATTATCAATACGCAATAGGGGGAACAATAGCTGTTTTAGCAATAATCCTGGCAATAACACTGAAAAAAATAATTCCCAGAATCAAAACCCAATATGCAGAAATAAAAAGAAAAAGAGAAGAACGACGAAAACAAAGACAAAAAGAACAAGAACAACAGGAAAGAGCAAGACAAGAACTCCTTGAAAACAAGAAAAAAGAAAAAGAAGAAGAAAAAAGAAAACAAGAAGAACTAACAAGCGAAAGAATTGCGCACAGACAAAAAGCACTTCTCACAAGATGGGAGGAAAGAAAAAGTGCAGAGCTCAAACAAAACATTGACAAAGAATACAAACGAATGCATTATATTGTAGGAAAACGCGACGTAGTCCAGCACGTAAGAAGTGGCTCAACAGGAGTAATCGCAACATTAGGAATATTGTTCATCCTGTCAGGTTTTATAATCCGATACAAAAACTATGTAATAGCATATCCTTTGCAAACAATGTATGGACTCTTGCTAATAGCATTACTTTATGTGATAACACAAATAGTAAGAACGCACACTATAAAAATAAGAATCCCGGTAATAGTAAAAGACTACGGATTCACAACCCCATGGGAAATAAGCCACGTATCATTTACAGCACAAAATCCAGTAAAAAACCTAACCCTTAAAATAAGAAGAAACAAAAGAAATCTCACATTCCTCCCAGTACAAGGAGACACATTCAGATACTTTAAAATAAGCTCAAACGTAAGAGATGAACATGTAGGTAAAGCCGTAATAACCTTCAAAGTGCCAAAAAAATGGGCATTACACCATCAAGAAATAAAGATAGCCAAACTCACAAACAAGTGGAGCGAACTAGAAATTCACAAAACATCAGAAGACAAGAAAAATACGTACTATCAAGCAAAAACTGACAAGCTAACAGGAACATACACGATATTTGCCAAACCAATACTTCTGACAGAAAAGAAAAGAACGTGGATACCTATAACAATAACCCTGCTAATGCTACTAATTATAGCACTGGCATATCCTTTAACAAATAAGAATGCTGAAGGAATCCCAGAACAACAATGGGAACAAAACACAATACACTTGATGAATCTAAGCAAATACTTTGCTGACCCTGACAATGACTTACTAACATACGATGCAAATAACACAGAACACGTAGCAATAGAAATATTCAGAGAAACAGCAACACTAATACCTGAACAAGAATGGACAGGGAGAGAGTTCACGGTATTCACAGCAACAGACAACAAAGGCGGCTTTGCAAAAAGCAATACAGTCATACTAACAGTGTATCCTACAATACTGAAACCAGAATATAGAAAAACAATACAAGCAGTCTCAATAATACTAATATTGTTGCTACTTGGAATTTATTTGTTCCTAAACAAGAACAGAAAGCACACCAATAACAAATAAAAGACAGATAAGAAAGCCGACTAACGGATGAACATGCAAATTAAAATAAGGATGCTTATCACCGTGCTTTTTTGCTGAAAAAAACATCAGCATAACTAAGATTCCTGCTAAACCCCCGCTTATTGCACCAGAAACCTCTATTGTTCTCACAAAACCAGAATTAACCATAAGAATTATTAATGGCGGAACAACAAACGTAACAATAGCGCTCATTAAAGAAGAAAAGCCAGCTTCCTTGAACATGTGGCGCAATGCAAAACTAAGCCCTACAAAAGACGTGGACATAGAAAGAACAGCAAACGCATTAAGCAAAATCACACCAGTGCGCCCGAGAACCTCACCAACACCAATTGTAGCAAGCTCAGTAGTTGAAGAACCAGTAATTGAAGCCACAATAACTGCAAATACCGAATACGCAATAATAGGAATAACTGAGCCATAAATAATCGCTTTCTTTAACATTTTAGGACTAACAACCCTGCCTACTTCAGGAATGGCGCTTGTTCCAATATACGCAAAAACAACTGCACCATACGGAAGAAACAGAGCGTTCCACGAAACCAATGGCACCTTGTCAATAGAAGCATACTCCCACCCGAACCAAGCAATACCTACAATAATTACCAGCAACAAAGGAACAAAGACACTCTCAAACTCCTCAAATATCTTCAAGCCACCAAGAACAACGAAAACAAGAACCGCATAAAACACAAAAGAAGCAACCAAAGATGAAACTGAAAAAATCTGAGAAAGCGCATCACCACTTCCAACAGTATAAGCAACCAATGCACCATAAACACCCACAACAAAAGAAATACCCATAAACCATTTACCCCAATGCCCAAGATACTTTTTGCACAATCCGACCAACTGATGATGCCCATTAGTGCGAGAAACAACCTCTGCAAGACACAAATTAACAATCAAAAAAACAATACCCATAAACAAAATCCAGAACACTCCTGGAAAAATCCCTGCTTTTACAGTAACATAAGGCAAGCCAAGAATACCTGCACCAATAATTGTTCCAACAAGCATTGAAACACCCTCCCAAAGCTTAATGTTCATAACTTTCGGATAACATAACAGTAATATAAGCATTGCGAAAATATGTGGATAATAGCGGAGAAATTTAATAGTAATATATTGCTATAAATACAATTCAGCTGCGCTCTTAATCACTTTGCTTTTCTTATTCCTGCACGCATTCCTAATGGAATTCCTATTGCAAGTGCTGCTATGGCCCCCACTGTATAAAGAACTATTTTGTAGGTTTCTGTCAGAACCTTGATTTGCAGTTCTGCTATTTCAAGCCCTGCGAGAATGAATAATACTAAAACTAATGCGTACGCACCTATTGCTATATTCTTTTTCTGGCTTAATGTTGTTTTTAGGCATGCTGTTTCAGCAAGTTTTGCCAGATAAATCCCTATTATAATTATTATTGATGCAATTATGAGCTTTGGAAGATAGAGTGCAACCTTTTGAGTGAGTTGTGTTAATACATCAAACCCGAACATACTCGTTGCTTGGGTGATAAATATAAGCAATATACTTACTTGTAAGAACAACTTAGCGAGCTTTATTGCAAACATTACCTGATGCCCTACATCCTGCCTTGCTTTTGCCCACTTCACAATCCCTTTTGTGAAATAATTCACGACTGCTCCTATTATAAGTGCTGCTACTACTCCACCTACAATAAAGCCGAGCGATATCAATAACTTGTATTCCATACTTATTTTATAATGGCAGGTTTTAAAAACATAACGTATTTTTGTCCTGTATGGTTGTAGGGGTTGTATTAGGTGCAGGAGTGCTTAAGCAAGGAGTTCCTAAAAGAGCAATCATTCGCGTTAATAAAGCAGTTCGTTTATGGAAAAAGGGAATCGTGAGCCAACTGGTTGTGTGTGGTGGCTACACTAACCCAGCAGTTTCTTTATCAGAGGCATTTGTAATGAAGAGGATATTAGTGGATAGAGGAGTTCCTGCAAGAAGTGTTTTGCTTGAATCCAAGTCAAGAAATACTTACGAAAATGCATTATTTAGCAGCCGGCTTGTAAAAAGCAAAGATATTTTGCTCATTACTGATGGTTGGCACAGGAGAAGAGCGCTTGCATTATTTAAGAAGGCATTTTCAAAAAAAACGAGGATTGCATGCGCCTAAATATTTTAAAGATTGGCTGGTTTTATTCTCCTATTGTTGGCGGAGCAGAGACAGTTATGCGACTGTTTGCTGAAGAACTCGTCAAAAAGGGCAATTCTGTCACTGTGCTTTGTTCCGGCAGAGAAGAAAACATAATAAACAAAGTCAGAGTTATAAGAAGTAAATATATTAACAGGAAGAATGATGATTTAAAATTGTTTATGAACTGGTTTGGAAGGTTTCTTGACGAGAACGGATTTGATATAGTGCATTGCCATAATCTATCTTTAAATTTTAATGTCGAAAAAAGTTTAGCAATACTTCAGGCATGCCGCTATCGTGCAATACCTATTATTGAACACTCACATAATGCCCAGTTGCGTTACAGGAGGAGAACTACAAAAATTATTAATTTTGATTTTGACAGAGTTATTTGTGTTTCAAATTTTGTTTATAAGCGGCTTTGCACACTCAGGCAAAAGAAAGACTGTGTTAAGCTGTATAACCCTATTGATTTTACGTTTTTAGACCGAGCTGTTAAAAGGAATGTTTTAGCACATACTAAAAATAACTGTTGCATTATTTTCTTTCCTGCCAGAGCAATAGGACTTCATCATGGCATGCCTGTTTTTCAGAAACAAAAACAGTTGTTTACGCTGCTGATGGCCTGCAAAATCCTGAAAAGTAAAAGACTGAATTTTTCACTTGTTATTCCCGGAGTGATTGGTCAGCCGGGAATTAGCAACAAAATTGCACGTATCGGTGCGTCGCTTGTTAAAAAAACAATAACCCGCTTTAAACTACAAGATTGTGTGACTTTATTACCCCGCATTATCCCATTAGAGGAGATGCCAAACTACTACGCTGCAAGCGACATTATCTGCATGCCCGGTATTAACGAGACCTTCGGTCTTGCTATTGCTGAGGGTTTAGCTGCTGGCAAACCAGTGGTTGCTTCAAAGAGCGGTGGTGCTCTGGAAATAGTAAAAGATGGAGAAACAGGGTTTCTTGTTGAGCCAAAAGATGTTGAAAGTCTGGCGCATAAACTAGAAGTGCTTATTATGAACAAAGATATTCGTACTAAATTCGGTATTGCAGGTAAAGAAAGAATGAAAAAATTGTTCAGCAAAGAATATGTCATACCTCGTTTGATTAAGGTATATAATTCTGTATTCTTTTCAAACATTATTCCAATACTCGTTAGGCGATTGCACTATAAACTTCAGCGATTATTTATTCAGCGAAAACAAGTCTAATACTCTGTATTACTTTGGCATATCTTCTGAAGTAAAAATCAATTTCTACTTATTCCAACACCTCAACACAGCCAATGTTTATTTTAATCACCTTCAATTCATCAACAATCCTCTTTTTGGTCATTCCCGGCTTCCAAAAATACAGAACATAAGGACAACTGCATGGCTGAATAAGCTCCCAACCGTTATTCTGGAGCTTACTAACGATAACACCAATACTCTTTAATCTTTTATTCAGATCTTCACCTTTAGCGAAAAACTGAAAAGGATCCAATGGTTTTTTCAAAGACAACTCCCAAGAAGGATTTCCAAAAAGATAAACGCCCAGCATGAACTTCAGATGTATTAGTCCTTAATATGCATCATGCACAAAAGTCCAGTGGCATTTCAACAGATGAAAGAATTACGGAAATGTCTAGTGGTAATAACGAATTTTTCGGCACCTTTCAGGTCTTAATATTTGAATGCTCGTTCATATCTTTTGTGAGTAAGCCATTCTATAATTATGGATACCACACATATGTGCTGACTTTCAATTGAATAAAGCAATCTCCACGCATTTGGCAAATTGTACTTCCATAGATTATGTATTCTATACTTTACTAAGTATCCTTTTGGTATAAGCCGTTTTGGTATCTGGATGCCACAAAAACCATTTTTCTCAATATCATGAAATGCTTTGTCCAGATTCAAATACAGCTCTTTTTCATCACTCTTTCCTTGCTTGAGTGATTCGTAAGCATTGTGCAACGCCTCATCACAGAACCTTACTTTAGTTGGCAGCTGCACTCTTCCTCCAAAAAAGATGAGCGTACCTACGCATGTTTTGGTTTGATTTAGGATAATATACCCATCCTAGCTTTCCTTCGCTATCTAAAGATATCTTTCTAGAGTAGAATAGGTAATCAATGATTACACAGTAAGTCTGATACATCATTTTTTTTGGCAGTTTATTCCATAATGCCAGCTTTTTGTATTCACCATCGTGCTTTTTTATGAATTTCTCTATCACTAATACTGTATCCAACCGAGGATATCTCAAAACTCCATTAAGCATATTGTATCTGTTGATATAACTATAGTTTTTAAGCTTTTCTATCGGTCTTGCGAGCATACCGCACCTAAAGGAATATTCCCTAATAAGCTTCACGCGTACAAGTCCAGTGGCATTTCAACAGATGAAAGAATTACGGAAATGTCTAGTGGTTATTACAGAAAAGATGAAAAAATTACGAAACGTTGACAGGAACTAATTCACGCTGTGAAAAAAGCATAAAGAACGAACTTGCTTTACATTCTTTTATACGCCTTTGAGACCAGAATTACAAACTAGCGGATTCTAACTGCTTCCCCTGAGAGTTATAAACTGCAATATTCTCTTTTTTGTAAGGGTAACAGATAATTATGTGAATGCCGCCTTCCTTTGACCAAGCACGCTTGTCAGCAACACTCGGGAGAGCGTTTTCATCAGGATGGGAGTGCACAGAACCAATAATATTGCTTAGTATCGGAACATTATCCCACAAAACAGAAGAACTGCTGTCAGAAACAAAATGTTGATACACTAAGCCAGTAATTGTTAATGCGCGCTCTGATAATTTGCCTGAAACCAGACACGAGAATTCCTTCGGATGAAGAGATTTTGCAAATTCACAGATATTTTTTATAATGCGTGGCGGAATAATAATCTGTTTTTTATTTATCATCGCCTAAAAAAATCCGACACGTTTAAATACATGACGCACATAATGTTGTTACGATGAAGCAGATACGTAAAGGAAAGCTTGAAGCGCAAATAGATTTCCCAAATTTACGACTGAACATAAACACAACAGAGCCCACAAAAGGATTGAGAGAGATAACAAGAATATTACATTCATTAAGACATATTGAGTTAAGAGACTGGGCTGATGAAGAAATATCATGGCGTTTAGGGTGGCTGAGCGATGAAATACGAAACAACAACGAATGCATGGCATTTATAAAAAGCGCAATGGAAGTAGAAGAAGGATCCAGACACAGAAAAATTTCACTAGTAAACAAAAAAATAGTAGATTTGGAAAAAAAACAATACACCAGCACAATAGAAAAACAAGGACTACAAAAAAAGCTATCGCAATTAACAGTAGGAACTGAAAAAGCCAATTATGGACTAGTACACGTAGCTAGTAGTGTTGCAGAAGAGGACAAAAACATACTCATAGAACAAATAAGAAAACAAGTGCCTCATGCACAAATAAAAGCAGTATTCACAAACAAAGAACTTCTCGGGAAAACAGTAATTGAAGCAGTATTCTTCGGCAGCTTCCCAGAAGAATACTAAATCAACTGATTCAATACGCACCAATCGTCCTGCTAGAAATTATCTGAGCAAATGAGCCATTTGCCTTGCAACTCTGGCTAACTCTTATCTTAAATGAGCACATAATTTATCAGCAGCTCTTGCTAATTCTTATCTTAAATGAGCACATAATTTATCAGCAGCCATTGTGCTCTGATTGTAAACTTTAATGTGCTCAACTGTTTATTTGTCATGAGCAATACCATTTGTTGCAGCCGGTTGCAAACACAGTGCAAGCAAAAGGTAAGGGCTTGGTGTGACAACAAAACAAGAAGCGTTCAAATCATGAGCCAAGCCACAAGTGCTGCAGAAACGTAGCATCATCTTACACTCTTATCCTTTTTATGAAGGGATGTAGAAAAATAACAACATCTTCTTTGATATGTATCAGCAGGTGCGAGAAAAGAACAAAACATACTTTTATACGTATTAACCGCTGTGGAAATAACTATAGCGGCGGAGACAAACACCTGAAAATTAATATACGCGGCTATACCATGATTCTTGCGCGGTATTGGCTTGTTAATCATCCTGACCAGTAGGCACCACTACCGTGCAGGTAAATTTCGTACTTTTTACTAGTAGACCAGCATACGAGAGGAGGATTCTTTCCTTCAATAGACGAAATCAAACCACCTCTAGGATCTTTCGGGTTAATAAACCCAATACGGTGAAGTTCCTCTTGCTGATTATGAAAAAACTCATAATCGCGATCACTACAAAAGCCAAGACGATAATCAAGATTTAGCGCATGAACGATATTACCGTGAGCAATGTACACGACTCTAGAATTATTTATCCTGCGCTCGCAAAGCAGATGATTTCGGTCATCAGTAATAGAATGCGCTTTTTGATATTCTGTGACAGGAGCAGGCATTCTATTAAAATCAATAAAATTCACAGGCGAACGGCCAAACTCAACCCATTCAACATGACGCCTGACATGAACAATCTTGCCAAAAGCATCTCTTTTCTCTATTCTAGAAACGTCTTGACGAAAAAACTGAACCATGTCAAACCCTATGCGAATCTTGAAATTAATCCCTGCTTTTTCAAAGACGTCCTGAAACATATAATCCGGCTTCATGGCACGCTCACATTTCATGTATTCCTTAAAAACCTTCCGAAAAGTATTTAAATCAAGTTAAAATGTCACTACTCTATGATGCGGCTTTACAAATTAGGAGAGTATTCAAGCATACCGCTCAGGTTGGTTCTCGCAGCACTATTCCTGTTTGCAGGAATAAACAAAGCATTAGCACTACAAGGAACAGCAGAAATGTTCAAAACACTAGCAATCCCAGCACCACTCGTATTTGCGTTCTTAGTAATGTTATTAGAAATAATAGGCGGAATATGCTTCTTATTGGGCTTATTCACCAGATATGCGGCAATATGGCTTTCAATAATAATGATTTTTGCCATCATACTCGTTCATGCAAAACAAGTAATGGTGCCAGAAACAAGAATGCTATTCTTCATGGCAATAATAACTCTTGCAGGTCTGTTCACGTTAATAATGGCAGGCGCAAAAAGACCTAGCTTAGATGAACACTTTTTGCTTGACTAGAATGTACAAATACATGAAAGTGACTTATAAAGGAAACTGCGACATACGAGAAAAAATAACTGCATACCTGAAAGAAAACGCCCAGTCAGTGTTTAACAATAAAAGCGTGAAAATATGGCACATCGGTGATTGCACATTAGTTCAATCAAGAAATGCATTCACACTCGTAAGCAAATTCTGCACTTCTGAACCAACACTGGATGCTATAGTGAATAAAATAATATGCGTCAGCGGAGAACCATCAGTACATTTTGAAATAACAGAATAATTATTTACTAAACCTTTTCTTAATCGCTTTTTTAACTGCCTCGAAAGCCGGCTTGTACTTATGAGAATGATAGCCCAGCCATTCCTCCCAATCACGAATCCTGTTACCCCACGATTCAATAAAAGAAATATTATCCACAAAATATCTTGATACTGGTTCAGGAACCTCATCAGGATAGCCAATAGGAATAATCGCCTCAGGAGTAGCATCATCAGGAATTGCCAACAACCGCTTTACAGCTGCTTCCTCAAACGCACCTACATAACAAGCACCAAGTCCTTGATCATGGGCAGCCAAAAGCATGTTCATAGCAGCACAAGTACAACTCTGCACAGAATACACAACCTGCCCGCGCTCCTCGTACATACGCTCAAATTTAGCCCTTTCAGAACAAATAACCACAACAACCGGTGCAGTCTCAACCCAAAACTGCTGCATACACGCATCAGCAAGTTTCTTTTTAACTGATTCGCTAGTAATAATAACAAACTTCCACGCCTGTAAATTACCTGCACTAGGTGCCAAACGCCCAGCATCTAAGATATTACCTAACTTTTCCTGTTCCACTGGCTCAGCCCTGAAACGCCTAATACTTCTTCTTGTCCTAATACATTCTAAGGTTTCCATTTTCCCCTATATAATTGCCTATTCATTTCCACCTTTGATTTAGAGCTGAAAAGCCGCTTTAGCAATCGCGGATCATTATAATCCTGATTAATAAGAGCAGCAGCAAGCTTTCTGTACTCAATAGCCAGTTCTTTTTTAGGCGAAAACAAACTCACAGGAGCAGTATGAGACAACGCATTCAAAACAGCTACATCATGAGGAAGAACGGCTAACACAGGCACCTTAGTAGCATCCTCAATATCCTCAACACTCAACTCAAAGTCCTTGCCATACGTTCTATTCAAGACAATTCCTGCGATAGGTGTTTTTTTGCTAATAGCGACCTTTGTAGCATGCATTGTGCAAGATAACGTAGGATAGTCAGGACTACTAACGACAAGCAGATTATCACTCGCTAAAATAGCCGCAAGCATTTCATCATTCAAATTAGGACTACTATCAATCAGGATAATATCATAATTATCCTTAAGCAAGTGTATTTTTTGCTTAAGCCGCAAAGGATTAGTCTTTTTTGCACCAAGAGAAGCAGGAATAACATCAAAACCAAAATCATGCTCAATAACAGGATCAAAAGGACTACATTTATCATTCAAAACATCATTAATTGTTTTAGAAGGATTAACAATGCCTAAATGAAGCCCAAGATTCGGTGAAGAAAAATTCGCATCAACAACCAACACCTTTTTATTAAAATCATTAGACAAAACCGCAGCAAGATTAGAAACAACAGTGGTCTTTCCAACACCCCCTTTTATAGAAACAACACCTATTGTTTGAGCCATGCAAAAGCATTCACCCACATGGCTATTTAAATATTACGAATAATGCTCAAATATTAAACCTGTCCTTTAAAAGAAACAAAAGAATATCCCTGCTTATGCCTGTTTGACGACTTTTAGCACTCTTTTCAATAGAAAAATGACTTTTAAGAGAATTAAGTATTGAAGATCTCCTTTCAGGCCTGGTCAGATTTATCACTGGCTCTGCAATCGTCCAATCAGGGCCTGAAGGGATATCATCAGAAGATAATACTGGCAAGTGCGCCTCATTATACTTATCACAAAGCTTCACATATAACTCAATAAGTTCACTACTCATGACAAAAAAATAAATTCCCTATTATTTAAGAACAAAGCACGTACTGTACACACCAAAAATCTACTTAATGAGCGTTCTTTTCTTCCCCTTGCTAAAAAGTCCTTATTAATGCAATTAGACATTTCATTGACAGGAGCAATACTATTTGTCGCAACCTGTTGCAGAAGGTTGCAAACACAATGCAAGCAAAAGGCAATGGCTAAGTGCAACGAAAAGATGATATACTTTCAAATCATGAGTCAAGCCACTAGAGCTGCTAAAAAAGAAAGGTGATTGAGTACTTTTCGGACCAAAAAAGCTTATAATTAAGCAAAACTACGACGATATTGATGAATCAAGTAATGTCAAACATGTATTTCGCAGGTAGAA
>JACQMV010000003.1 GCA_016203395.1 Candidatus Woesearchaeota archaeon
GGATTTGGAAGTCTTACCATTACTCTTTGACCGTTCATAGAACTATCTAACAGGGCATACAATGAATTGACTTTTGTAAATTCCTTACCCATATCGTATACTACTATCCGGTGGCATATAAACCTATCGTTTTTTGCCCAAATCACGTTTTTATCTTTTTTTTCTGAGTTGAATAGGTCTCTCATTATGTAAAACGACAAGATATATTCAAACAACTAACACAGCCGCCGGAATTACAGGATAACTACTAAATCATACAATAAGCGTATTGTTAGCAATGGTTGTGGAGCAATAACATACTCTTCAGTGATTATTAGTATCCAGAGAGATATTTGTGTGTTTACTGGCTTATTTTTTTGCTTGCTCAGCTGGTTTTGCACCAGGAACAGCTGCTGCTTCTGGGGCTTTTGTAGGCAATAATTCGTGAATCATTGCTTGTGAAACGCCTGCTTCTAATAATCTTGCTTTGATTTCTGCTCTTGACTTTCCAGCAAGTTCTTCCATAATCTTTTTGGCAGTTTCTTCCATCTTTGCTTTTCTTTGTGCAATTTCTTCCTGTAAGCGTTTTTTCTGTTCTTCAATCTGTTTAAGTTCTTCAGCAGTAAGTTCTGTTTTTTCAGCAGCAATCTTTTCCTTAAAAGGACTTTGAGTAACAAGATGAATCATTTCTTTGGCAGGTTTGCCTTCAACAAGGACTCCCATGCTGTTGCAGCTTCCAAGAACTTCTTTTACGCGGGCAAACATGTCTCTGCCCATTAAAGAATCTTCTTTCATTTTTGAAACCTTGATGACCTGCTCAAGTCGTATGTCCGCAACTTTATCAGAAATAACACTGCCGCTTCCTTTTTCTATTTTTGCTTCTGCTTTTATAAGCGCGCTTGTTGGAGGTGTGCCCACTTCAACAGAAAACTCTTTAGTTTCAGTATTGACTGTTAGTTTTATAGGTACCTGCATGCCTTTAAAAGAGCTGGTTTTTTTGTTAATCTCAGAAACAACTAAGCCAATATTAACTCCCAACGGACCAAGAACAGGACCTAATGGGGGGGCAGCACTTGCTTTGCCTCCTTCAACCAATTGCTCAATTGTTTTTGACGGCATAACAACACTTGTGAGTTCACAGATTAAAAAGCTATCCTTCTTCTTTTTCTTCCGAACTCTCAGAATCCCTCCTTATTACTTTCACAGAATCTAGTTTTACAGTGATTGGTATTGGAACAGCAGCTGACAAAAGCTCAACAACAACTTCTTCTTTTGTTTTGTCAACTCTGGAGATTTTTGCCTGTTCGCGCTTGAAAGGTCCTGCAATAATTTCAACAATATCGTTCTTTCTGATATCAACATCCTTTTTCACTTGTTCAATCATGTGCTCAATATCTTTGTAAGCAATTTCTTGTTGCAAAACGTTTCTTGCATAAGGAACTCCTGCTGAAGCCAGTTCAGCATTTTGTCTGTCAGCTGCTTCAAGAAAGATATAGCCGCGCATGCCGTGCGGTCGTATGACTGCAAAAACAAGATAGCCCTTTCTTTTTGCGTTGCTGGCAACAAAATCCGCAACTTGATCTTCTCTGTTCGCTGTTGTCCTCAAAGCAAATATGTGCTTTTTTGTTTCCTCTGCCATCTAGCTCTCCATTAAAACAATAATGAGAATTAATAATACACAAAAACACCGTGTTTATAAACCTTTCTGTCATATTAATAAAGGAGTAAAGATGAACAACTTAAGAAGAGTTATTGATAGTGCTACGCATTGTTCTTACGCTGGCTGTAGAAAAGAAGTCAAAGGTAGAGCGTATCAAGATCATACTGACAGGATTTACTGCGGAATTTCTTGCGTGGCGAACGCTCACAGAAGAGTAGATTATCTTGAAATAACACCTGTGCAAGTCGGACCGTTAGAAAAACCGCAAGAGTAGGACATTAGTGTTCATTAAAACTGCTTTGATACTAATCATACACTCAAACGTTTCCCAGCAACTGCTGATTAAAGCCATTTAATTTATGCAAATATTTTCAACTGCTGCTAACACATATCAAAGAAGGTATTGTTCTTTCCCGGCAGCCATCGTGGTTTGACTTGTGGTCTGAAATTATCTCACCTTGTCGTTATACTTGGCCCTTACCACGTGTTTGCAACCTTTTACGACAGTAGCGCTACAAATTGCGTTAAAATTCGCAGTCAGAGCACATGAACTGCTGATAGAGCATAACATCATTTAAGATAAGAGTTAGAAGGGACAAAGCAGGAACTGTACGGTAATAAGCAAGCTCGCAATTGTCTCTGGTGCAAGCAGTAAGGTATTAAACCCTATTTTGCAATAAAATAATTCTCTCAAGTGTTATTCAAACATTTTTGGCAATGGAAAATACTTAATCAGGATGTGCTCATGAATCATATGGATTTAGCAAATCAAGACGGAATGGTAACGTATAGTTACATTCTCCTTGCACTACCCTTTCAAGCTCTCTATAAACAGTTTTATACTTTTCAGAAAGTTCTTGAAGTTTTTGCGCTTCACCTACCGTGCTTTGTTCAGAGAGTTTTCTCACAAGATCGTCTGCAAGTGAAAAGCCAGTTGGGTTTTCCGTGAACTTAGAAAGTATGTCAGGATTGTATGCGTATCCCTCAATTGCTCTGAGATAATGTGTTGCTGCAGTTATTAGCACTGCAAGCAAGTGTTTTTCTCTATCCTTTACTTTCACGTGTCTGAACAATATCTTTGCTGCGAGGAAGGCATAGCCAGCAGGGGATATTTGAACATTTTTAGCGCCTTTTACTAAACCGCTTATTTCCTTTCTTGCAAGCTGTTTGAAATCTTCAATTTCATTTGGCATTCAATAACTGAAAGGCACATTATTTATATACCTGCTCTTTCCCAGGATGCATGCTGAATCCAGTTCCTAATGCAGATAACATTCTTTTCAAGCACCGTTTTGTTGAACAGTATAGTAAGCTTACTGACTGGGAGAGGTTTAGAAAATACTCGCTTTCTTTTCTTAGAAAAAGCATTCGTGTTAATACAATAAAAACATCTGCAAAAGAGCTTATTGACCGAATGTCTGAGAACTGGGTTTTTGAACAGATTCCTTGGTGCAGTGATGGTTTCTGGATAGAGCATAAGGAAGGTAGAATTGATGTTGGCAATACGATCGAGCATGCATTAGGATATTATTATGTTCAGGAAGCTGCTTCAATGATTCCGCCAATAGTTTTAGATGTTCATGAACATGAGCTCATTCTTGACATGGCTGCTGCTCCCGGCTCAAAGACTTCGCAAATGGCTGCAATGATGAAAAATACAGGAATAATTGTTGCTAATGACCCTGATGGTCAGCGTTTGGCTGCATTAGGTATTAATCTTATGCGCTGTGGTATCACTTCGCAGGTGATTACTCAGATGAATGGGGAAGGCATTAAAGGAGTATTTGACAGAATTCTGCTTGATGCTCCCTGCTCTGGAACAGGCACAATAAGAAAAAGCTTGAAAACTATTCAGATGTGGAATCCTTCAAGCATAAAACGGCTTGTTAAGCTCCAGTTGCGGCTTATTAATCACGCATTTGATATTCTGAAGCCAGGAGGGGTGATGGTGTATTCAACGTGCTCTCTTGAACCAGTGGAAAATGAAGAAGTGATTAATACGTTTCTTAACAAGCATCCTGATGGAGAATTAACAGATATTCAGCTGGAGATTAATCACAGTCCTGCAATTACTGAATTTGAAGGTAATAAGTATTCCTCTGAAATAAGCAGGTGTCTTCGCCTCTGGCCTCAGGACAATGACACCGAAGGTTTTTTTGTTGCAAAAATACGAAAAGCGTAAAAGTTCTCAGATTAAGCTACGCGGCATTAGACATGGTTTTATTGAATAAGCTGTGAACACGGTTTGCAGATACCTGCTTTAATACTATGAAGTGGTGACAAATGGTAAGGTTTAAAAGCCGTCCGTCTATCTATACTCCCAAGATGGGCTATCGTTCAAGAATAGAAGCACTTGCCAAGTACATAAATAGGAATTTCATAGCTGAAGCAAGCACAGATATATACTGTGAAAACCCGCCTATAGACCTTATACTTGCTACTAAAGAAAGTGAGAGAAAACGACTATGCCCTGTTACAACAACCATGCTTCTTCTTAACACACTATTAGGCAATAACACCTTAATTGAAGGTGGTTCTGGAACAGGTAAAACAGTGCTTTCCAGTGTTGTCGGCTCAATGCTTTACCAACTTCCAATAGAAGTTTTTACGTGGAAGAAAATCATTGGAAGCCCCGGAGCAACTGTAAACGAAATCTAC